>NC_013959.1:2830000-3003656 GCF_000025705.1 Sideroxydans lithotrophicus ES-1
CTGAATACCCATCTCCACAGTAGTTAATCGAACCCGCCGGAATTGACGCCGCTGCGCGCCCGGGTCTACGCTATGCGGCACACGGGGGTTCGCGCGATTCATGCACGACCGTGAGTGATCTAATGACAATGGAGAACAGCCATGATCAATAGAAACGTCGTCCTGCAAACGCTGAAATGCAGCCCCAGCCAGTACCCGCAAACGCTTGATGAACGCTTCCCCCACGTGCTGGAAAAGGTCGTCAAACTGTGGAATTCACCCGATGCTGAATCCTACTTCGCCGATCTGCTGCAGCCCAATGGTCGCGGCGGCGGCAGATTCGACCGCGACGGTTTTCCGGACAAGGCGTGGGAAGAGATCCTGCAACTGCAAATACTCTACGGCAGACAGCGCCCCCATTAGGCGGATCAATGGCGGCAACTCATTGCCTGTCCCGGTTGCGCTCCTGGTTCCATCCCGGCCCGCGATTCGAGTCGCGCTCGCCTTCATAGCGCTGCTGCCTCGAGTCCCGCTCCTGCTGTCTGATCTCCCTGTCCTGCTGCCTGGTCTCGCGCTCTTGCGGCCTTTGCATCTGCTGCTCGCGCCGCATCGTTTCCGGCTGGGTCTGCTGCTTGCGATCCTGCGCTTCCGTGCGTCCCTGCCGCGGCGTGACGACGATCGGACTTTGTTCATTCGCGCCGCCTCGTTGCGGTGAAGTGGCGCGAGGAACAGCCTGTGCACCCTGCGGAGTGGGGCGAGAGAACGGTGCGTTCTGCTGCATCGCGCCACCTTCCTGCGGTGCACGTTGTCTTTGCTGCATGACCGGCCCGCCTTGCACCGGTTGCTGCTGGAAGCGCTGCTGCAGGTAGGGATCGCGGGACTGGTAACGATAATGCCTTTGTTCCAGTTCGCGCTGCTGCTCCAGTTGCCGAGGATAGCGATCGCCCGAATATTGGCGCTGATAGTCCGGCAACGGGGCCGGCCTGTGGTGGACGTTGCGGTTCCACCTGTTCCAGCCGCTTCTGCGCTGTTCCCATTCATGACCCCAGTGTTCGCCCCAGTGCGGCGGTTCATTCGACAGCCAGACCTGGAAGTACACCGGCGGCATGCGGTAGTAGCGCACCGGCACCCTGAGGATGAACACCGGTACATCGTCCGGATCCACCAGCCACCAGGGGCCGTTGTACCACGTGCTGACGTACCAGCTGTCATCCTGGTAGAGCCAGTACTCGCCGTCGTAGAAGAACAGGTTCGCTTCCAGCTGCGGAGCGTAATAGACCGGGTAACCCGGCACGAGGACAAAGTCCGGGTAGTTCGACAGGGCGAACCCGATGCTGACATTCGGCGTCGCGATCCGGACGCTCAGCTGATCGGCATGCGATGGCGCCGAGCACAGCATCAGCAACACTACGAGCAGATAACGGATGTGTTTCATGATGTGACCTCCAGTCCGATAAACCAGTGACTCATGCATGCAGGTGCCGAACCATCCCCGGCGACGGGATCATCCGACTCTGTCGGGATCCCGCAATGACCGATCGATCAGCGTCGGCTAATCGCGATCGCGTCTGTGCTCGCCGCTATTACCGCGGCGATCGCCGTCGCGGCCTTCATCGCGACGGCCTTGGTAATTTCCGCGTCCTTCATCCCTGCGCTCGTCCCGACGTTCGTCGCGGCGCTCGTCACCGCGATGTTCTTCCCGGTAGCGTGGAGCATATTCGCGGTTATACCAACCGTCCTGCACAAAGAAGACGCGCTCGCCGCAAGCGTTGTATTCGTGGCAATGCCTGCTCCAGTGCTTGGCATGTCCAGGCGGCACGCGCAGGTAGATCGGCGGACGCTCGTCCCTGCCCCGCTGCACGATCACCGGCTGGGCATTGATGACTACCGGCTGGGGGAAGTTGCCGATGTCGATCCGGCCATAGAAACCGGGTTGGCCTACGCTGACCGAAACGCCTACGTCGGCAGCATAAGATGTAGTGGTGAGAGTTGCGGCAGCCACTGCTGCTGCGATCAGTATACGTTTCATGTTGAAGCTCCTGTTGTGGTGAAGTTCAGACAGATAGCATCGGCTCACGTTCGCAGCAATTTTTTGCAGGGATCGAACGAGCCTGCTCGAATTATTCTCCTATTTTTGCCGGGCCGTTGCCTTTATCGACAACAACTTCGACAGATGTATCAATTTGCGCAGCATCGACAGGATTGCACCGTGGACCAGCGGCGTCGACATCCCTGTCGATGCGGCGGAAAACAATTGGAAAACAATCGGCTTTGTTACATTTGCCCTTATTGTCCATCAGCATATTTCAGTCAGGACTTCGTCGGAAACTGTCCTGGTTCCGTCATCGCCGCACGGGGATCTCGGCGGCATCCCCTGTATGCGCCTGCATTGGCGGATTTTCATCGTCTGGCGCGCGTCTTGCTGTAAACAATACCCAAACAAAGAACGGAAGGACATGGCATGCCGAAGCCGACTCTGCGCATTGGACCAATGGAAGGCACGACTGTTCATTTTCCGCATATGCTCGAGATTACCGAATGAGTGAACAGGACATCAATCAGGAACGCCTGGAGCTCGCTCTTGAAGCGGCAGGTCTCGACCTGTGGGAGAACAACCTGATCACTGGCGAGGTTTCGCGCAGCGCAGCCAAGACCTTTATGGAGCTTGGCTACAGCAATGAAGAAATCACCGACTGTCTGGACAATTATTTCACGCTCATCCATTCCGACGATGTTCCGGTGGTCCAGTCTGCCATCAACGACCATCTGAGCGGCAGCAAGGAACAATATCGTTGCGAATTCAGGATCCGCGCCAAGAATGGCAGCTGGGTCTGGTTTGCCAACTACGGCAAGATCATGGATCGTCATGGTGACGACCGGGGCCAGCGCTTCGTCGGCGTGACGTTCAACATCGATGAGCGGAAACGCAAGGAAGAACAGCTCATCGTCCTGGAACAGGATACGCGCACCCTGATCGAGAACTCACCCGACACGGTTGCCCGCTACGACCACGAATGCCGGCGCATCTACGTCAATCCCGCTTTAGCCTCATCGTTCCCCGGCGGCGCCGAAAAAATTCTGGGCAAGAAGCCATCCGAAATTCCGGGCGGCCCGGAATTCGACAAGTTTGAAGCAAAGATCGTCGAAGTGTTCGCTACCGGCAACAATGCCCTGTTCGAATTGAAATGGCAGGGCAAGGATGGCAAGGAGCTTTGCAACCATATCCGGCTGACGGCAGAACGCGATTCGTCCGGCAGGCTGACCTCGGTCCTGGCGATCGGGCGCGACATCACCGAGCTGTACGAATCGCGGGCTGCACTGAAGCGCGCGAACGCTCAGCTCGAAAACATGAACGACCTGCTGCAATCGCAGGCGACCAGCGACCCGCTCACCGGATTGCCGAACCGGCGCTTCATGCTCGACCGGCTCAAACATGCATTGGCGTCCAGTTCGCGCAGCGGCAGGGAAGGCGCGCTGTTGTTCATCGACCTGGACAATTTCAAGACGCTGAACGACACGCTGGGACACGATGTCGGCGACCAGTTGCTGCAGCAGGTCGCGCATCGCCTGGAAACCTGCGTGCGGGAAGGCGATACCGTGGCCCGTCTGGGCGGCGACGAGTTCGTGGTGATGCTGGAGGATCTGAGCGAAAAGGACCTGGAAGCCGCAGCGCAGACCGAGGCAGTCGGCGAAAAGATACTCGCTGCACTCAACCAGCCCTACCAGCTGGGCAAGCACGAATACCGCAACACACCCAGCATCGGCGCGACGCTGTTCAACGATCACCAGCAATCGTTGGACGAGTTGCTGAAACAGGCCGACATCGCCATGTACCAGGCCAAGCGTGCTGGCCGCAACGCACTGCGCTTCTTCGATCCGCAGATGCAGGAGACCATCAATTCGCGCGCCACCCTGGAAAATGAATTGCGCAAGGCACTCGAGCTGCACCAGTTCTATCTGTTCTACCAGGTCCAGGTGGACAGCGTGCAGGAAGACGGTTCGCACCGCGCGACAGGAGCGGAAGCTCTGATCCGCTGGGCACACCCCGAACGCGGCCTGGTGTCGCCAGCGCAATTCATTCCGCTGGCGGAAGAGACCGGGCTGATCGTTCCCATCGGGCTATGGGTGCTGGATACGGCCTGCGCCCAGCTCAAGACTTGGCAGCACGATGCGCTGACGCGCGGACTGGTTCTGGCGGTGAACGTGAGTGCCAAGCAGTTCCGCCAGCCCGATTTCGTCGCGCAGGTCGATGCTGCCGTGCAGCGCCATGGCATCGACCCGAAACTTCTCAAGCTGGAACTGACCGAGAGTCTGTTGCTGGAAAACATCCAGGACACCATCGCCACCATGAACGCGCTGCGCGAGATCGGCATCAGGTTCTCGCTGGACGACTTCGGCACCGGCTATTCATCCCTGCAATACCTGAAGCAATTGCCGCTCGACCAGCTCAAGATCGACCAGTCGTTCATCTGCGACCTGGTCTCCGACAGCAGCGACCGGGCGATCGTGCGCACCATCATTGCCATGGCGCAAAGCCTGAACCTGAACGTGATCGCCGAAGGTGTGGAGACGGAAGCGCAACGGCAGATCCTTCTGGAAAAAGGTTGCATCCATCACCAGGGCTACCTGTTCAGCAAGCCGGTACCGATCAATCAGTTCGAAGCACAGTTGCGGAGGTGATCGGTGCAAATGGATTGGGGTCTGGTGGTGGTCCTGCTGTGCATTTCCGTTCCGGTATCGATCGTGTTCGGCCTCTATTTCTGGAGCAACCGCAACGACAGGCGGGACGGCACGCGTTTTCTGGGCACGCAGATGGACATCGCCATCCTTGTCTTCGGGATATTCATATTGCTGCTGATGGTCGGCTGGATACGCAAGGCATTCTTTGGATGAGACGGGCTGGTCAATAAGGGGTATTGACGCATCCAGCGGCTGGGTCTTACGCTGTGAACAGGAGCATGGCTGGGCTCTATGCAAGCACTGCCATGGAAGTGATCAGATAACAAAGGGGAAGCAATGATCAGCAGGGAAGTCGTTTTGCAAACGCTCAAATGCAGTCCGAAGGAATATCCGAAAACGCTCAGCGAGAAATTCCCGCACATCCTGGAAAAGATCGTCCAGCTGTGGAACTCGCCGGAAGCGGAACCCTACTTCGCCGACCTGTTGCAGCCCAACGGCCGCGGCGGCGGCAGGATGGATCGCGATGGCTTCCCGGAGCAGGCATGGCAGGAGATATTCGAATTGAAACTGCTCTATGCCAAACCGCGCGTCAAAGGCAGGTAGGCCGGGCAGCCGTCACTTCGGGCGGTTGCTTCCCGCCACGATCTTATACTCGAACAATCTGCATTCGATCGCGCCGTTGTAGAGCGGCGTGCGTCTGGATGGGGTCAGGCGCATCAGCTTGGCGATGCGCAGATCGGCAGTGAACAGGTAGGCGCTCCAGCCGCCGAATCTTTTCTTCAGCACATCGCCGAGTTGCGGATACAGCTCGGCCAATTCGTCTTCGTCGCCCATGCGTTCGCCATAGGGCAGGTTCGCCACGAGAACGCCTTCCTTTTCCGGCGGCGAGACTTCCAGCGCGTTGCATTGCTTCAGATCGACCGTTTCACGGATACCCGCCTCTTCCAGGTTCTGGTGCGCAGCCTTGAGTGCATCGCCATAGAGGTCGCTGCCGTAGATGGGCAGTTCGCTCACCGGCAGTTGCGCGGCGATGGCGCTTTCGCGCATCGCGTTCCACGTCCTGGCATCGAAGTTCTTCAGTTTCTCGAACGCGAAATTGCGCGCGATACCGGGCTGGATGTTGAGCGAGATCTGCGCCGCCTCGATGAGGAACGTACCGCTGCCGCACATCGGGTCGAGCAGCGGGATGCCGGGCTTCCAGCCGGTCATCTTGAGGATGCCCGCAGCCAGGTTCTCGCGCAGCGGTGCGATGTTGGTGTGGATGCGCACGCCGCGCTTATACAGCGCATCGCCGGAGGTATCCAGATACAGCGTGAACTTCTCGCCTTCGAAGAATGCATGGATGCGCATGTCCGGATCGAGCTTGGCCACGCTGGGACGCGCATCCTTCTCAGCGCGGAACTTGTCGCACACCGCGTCCTTGATCTTCAGCGTGATGAACTCCAGGCTCTTCAATGGACATTTGATCGCGGTGACCTTGACCAGGATGGTGCAGCTCACATCGAACCACTTCGTCCACGGCAGATCGTAAACAGCTTTATACACATCCTGCTCGTCGCGGAAATAAGTGGCGTCTTTTACACGCCAAAGGATGCGCGAAGCGAGTCGGCTTTGCAGGTTGACGCGGTAGCAAGTCGGCCAGTCGCCGGCGAAGGAGATACCGCCGGCGCTGATGCGCACATCGGTGGCACCGAAAGAAATCAGTTCGTCGGCGAGGAGTTTTTCCAGTCCGCGTGGGCAAGTAGCAAAAAAGTCAGGCATCTAATGAACCTTGAGAACTATTGCCACAGAGACCACAGAGTACACAGAGATGAACGGCGGTTTTCTCTGTGGTCTCTGTGTACTCTGTGGCTAAAATGGTTTTACAACAACCAGAATAACCACGGCCAGCAGCACCAGCACCGGCACTTCATTGAAGAAGCGGAACCAGACATGGCTGCGGGTGTTGCGGTCTGCGGCGAACACCTTCACCAGATGGCCGCAATACAGGTGGTAGGCGACCAGCCCGGCAACCAGCGTGGTCTTCGCATGCAACCAGCCGCCGCTGAAGCCGAAGCCGAACCACAGCCACAGTCCGGTGATGACGGCCAGCAGGCCGATGGGGGTGACGAACTTGTACAGTTTGCGTTCCATCAGCTTCAGTCGTTCGCGCACCGCCTGCTCTTCCGCCATCGCATGATTGACGAAGATGCGCGGCAGGTAGAACAGGCCGGCGAACCAGCTGACGACGAAAAAGATATGGAAAGCTTTCAGCCACAACATGATGATCACCTCGATAGACGACGACGGAACAACACCAGCGAAATATAAAAAGCGCTCAGGGTATACGCCAGCAACACCCCGATATGCAATCCCGCTTGCGGCGGCACGTTGCCGCTCATCAACGGCCTGGCCAGGTCGACCGCGTGCGTCAGCGGCAGCATGCCGGCGACCATTTGCATGCTTTCCGGCAGCTGGGTGACCGGAAAAAAGACGCCGCATAGTAGCATCATCGGCGTGATCACCAGCGTGAAGTAGTACATGAAGAAGTCATAGGCGGGTGCCAGCGCAGTCATGATCAACCCGATGGCGGCAAAGGCCAAACCGATCAGCAAGGCCAGCGGGATCATCCACAGCGACATCAGCGAATGCGACAGCCCCAGCAGCCAGATCACCGCCAGCACCGCCGCACCGGACATCAGGCTCTTGGTGGCCGCCCACAATATCTCGGACAGCACCACGTCATCCAGCGAGACCGGCGTGTTGAGGATGGCCTCCCAGGTACGCTGTTCGTGCATGCGCGCGAAGCCGGAATACAACGCCTCGAAGCTGGCGCTGTTCATGGTGCTGTAGCACACCGTGCCGGCGGCAAGGAACGCCATGTACGGCAAACCGCCCATGCTCGGCAGCAGGCTGCCCAGGCCGTAGCCGAGGCCCAGCATGTAGATCACCGGGTCGGCCAGATGGCCGAGGATGGAAGGTGCCGCGATCTTTTTCCATACCAGCCAATGACGCTGCCAGATGGGAAAGAAACGCAGGCTCAGGCGCGGCAATGCATAGTCGCTGTTGCTCATTTCGATCTGTCCTGTTCCACTGCGGCGATGGCGTCGGCCGGACTGACCACACCGATGCCGCGTGCATACACGCAACCCTTCGATGTGCCTTCCGCCGCGATGCGCTCGTCCTTGCTGAAGTTGTGTTTCATGTAGAAATATTTCTCGTCCCAGTGCGTCACTTCGGTCTTCACCCTGTAACGCTCGAAGATGCCCAGCGGTTTCTTGTAAGTCATGGTGTGCTCGGCGATGACCGGTATCCAGTTGCGCCTGAACATGGCTTTCAGCAAGCCGCTGCGCGCGAAGATGTCCACCCGGTTGAGATCGCAGATGGTCAGGTAGCGTCCGTTGTTCATGTGGAAATTGATGTCGATATCGTTGGGCAATACATGCAGGCTGAATTCGCTGACGAAACGGTTGTCTTCGATGCGCGCACAGAACAGCGAACGGATGAGCACCCACAGCATGCGGAAGATCAGGTTCATTCGCGCATCTCCCGGCCTGTTAGCTTGAGAAACACGTCTTCCAGGTTCGCCGGGCGATGCAGGTAGCGCAATTCGCTTTGCTTTTGCAGGTGTTCCACCAGCGGTTGCGCATCCTTCACGTAGCAGAACACCGACTCGCCACTGACCTCGAAGCGGTGCGAGAATCCGGCAGCACATTCGCCGGCCCATTGCGCGGCCGTTTCGCCGAACACCTCTACCACCTGCGGCTCGATATTGCCCTCGATCAGTTCGCGCGGCGTGCCCTGGCTGATGAGCCTGCCGTTATCCATCACCGCAAGGCGGTGGCACAGGCGCTCGGCCTCGTCCATGAAGTGCGTGGTGAGCAGCAGCGTCTTGCCCTGCTGCGTGAGTTCGCGCAGGCGCTGCCAGATCAGGTGGCGCGCCTGCGGATCGAGCCCGGTGGTCGGCTCGTCGAGGAAGATCACATCGGGATCGTTCACCAGCGCCCGCGCCAGCGTGAGGCGGCGCTTCATGCCACCGGACAGCGTCGGCACCTTGGCATCGCGCTTGTGGGTGAGGCTGGCGAATTCCAGCAGCGACGGGATGCGCGCCTCGATCTCGCTGTCGTGCAGACCAAAGTAGCGCCCGTACACCAGCAGGTTCTCGGCCACGCTGAAGTCGGGATCGAGGTTGTCCATCTGCGGCACCACACCGACGCGAATGCGCGCCTCGCGCGCCGCCTGCGGCACCGGCAGGTCGAGCAGCATGGCTTTGCCTGCATCAGGCGTGATCAGCCCCAGCAGCATGCGCAGCGTGGTGGTCTTGCCCGCGCCGTTCGGGCCGAGCAGGCCGAAGCATTCGCCCTTGTGGATGGACAGGTCGAGACCGTCCACCACGCGCTGCCCGCCGTAGGATTTTTGCAGCCCGATAGCTTTGATCACTGCATTCATTCTGCTAAACCTTTTCAGCCACAGAGAACACAGCGCTCACAGAGAAAATCCCGTTCTGCCCTCTCTGTGTTCTCTGTGGCTGATTGCTCTTGTGTTTTTGCTTCACAGTTCCACCCCGTTGAAATGCCGCTTCACGATGTCGCGCAACTGCGTCAGCCGCCCGTGGAAGAAATGCTCCGCCTGCGGCAGCACCACGATGGGCAGGTGTTGCGGGCGCGCCCATTCCAGTGCGTCGGCCAGCGGCACCACATCGTCATGCTCGCCGTGGATGACCAGCGTGTCGGGCGCGACCGCGGGCATGGCGAAGCGGCCCACCGCGGGAGCAGCCAGGATCAAGTGCTGCGGATGCACTTGCTGTGCGGTGCGTGCGGCGACATAACCGCCGAAGGAGAAACCGGACAGGATCAGCGACAGTTCCTGGCCGAACTGTTCCTGCGCATAGCGCACGACGGCGACCATGTCCTGCTCTTCGCCGTCGCCGCCGGTGAATTCGCCTGCGCTCGCGCCGACGCCGCGAAAATTGAATCGCAGTGCCACGCAGCCGAGTTCGGTGAACGTCTTGGCCAGCATGACGGCCACCTTGTTCTCCATGGTGCCGCCCATGGTCGGCAGCGGATGCGCCACCACGGCGATGCCGCAGGTGATCTCATCCGGCATGTGCACGATGCCCTCGATATCGCCTGCCGTGCCGCTGGTGGTGAATTTTTCCAGTACTGTCGCCATCAGATCTTCAAGCGCTCGACGACTCGCCCGTTCCTGATATGTTCCTCGATGATCTCGTCGAGGTCGCTGCGGTCGACGTAGGTGTACCAGACTGCATCGGGATAGACGACCAGTACCGGTCCCAGCTCGCAACGCCCCAGGCAGCCTGCCGAATTGATGCGAACCTGGTGCTTTTCGGTGGAGATACCGAGCTGCTTGACCTTGTCCTTGACATAATCGCGCGCCGCCTGCGCATCATGGTTGTTGCAGCAATCCTCTCCCGCCGGACGCTGGTTCACGCAAAAAAACACATGTTTGTCGTAATGACTCATTCTCGTTCCTGTTTGTATGATGCCCGCGCCCACCACAGGTAACCGCCCAACAGCAGCGGGAACACCAGCGACACGGTATGCGACAGGCCGTTGTAATTGCGCAGATGACCGAAATGCCAATGGTACAGTCTCATTGCGGCAGACGGGGTGCCGCTGTCCAGCACCCAGTTCGCCAGTATCACATAACTCAGCGCCGCCAGTGCAGTCGCCCAGATCAGCCGCGGCGGCGGCAACCATGCGGCACCGGTGATCAGCAGCAAGCCGATCACGATACCCAGTATCGCCTCGCTGTTCAGCCACAGCAGCAACGCCCACGATTTAAGCAGCAATGCCGCCGCGATGAACTTCACCAATGCCACGATGCCCAGCATGAGCATCAGGCCAACGGCCACATGCCGGCGGGTGCGCAGCAAGGTCAGCAGCAAGGTGCCCACCATCAGCAGGTTCAATGCGACGGCCAGGCTTTCCCACGGGCTGAACGGTTCCGGCGGGCTCGCAATGAACATGCGATAGGCCGGCTCGGTGATGAACACATTGCCCAGCATCGGCAATGACGGGTTGATCTGCGCGAACATCCATAGCATCACCAGTGCCAGGCCGAAGTCCACTCCATTGCCTTGCCGAAACAGCCCGATGCGCCACTGGGTCACCCGTACGAACCACGCGCGCCGCTTGATGGACACCGCCAGCAGCCCTCCGCACAAGGAGCCACAGGAGTTGCTCAATATGTCTGCATTGGAGCTGGTGCGCATGGGCAGGTACATCTGCAGGTACTCCATGGCCACCGACAGCGACACGGCGGCAAGGGTGGCCAGCAGCACGCTGGCCGCGTTGCCGAAATACGTGCGGAAAGTGAGTGCCAGCAGCAGACCGAAAGGGAAATAGGCCAACAGATTGCTCAGTGCGTCGAAACCGGTGTAAGTGAGGCCCAATGGCGAAGTGAGCACCGCCCAGAACTCCAGCCCCTGCTCCTCCCATCCGGTGAATGGCGTCAGGCTGGCGTATATGATGAACACGGCATAACCCGCCACCAGGTAGCGGCGCAACAGGCTGCGTGGCTTGTCAGGTAAGGAAGTGCTCATGCATGGAGCCCGGCAGGGCTTAATATACTGTTTATGATTGACGCCAAAGTGCGGGTGATAAACAATGCCCCCGCTTCAGAAATCAGACCAATATAAATTGGCTTTTACTAGGAGGAATTATGGCATACCTGCACTGGTCCAACGATTTGGATACCGGTATCGAGGTCATCGACAAGCAGCACCAGCGCATCGTCGATTACCTGAACGAGCTCAATAATGCCAATGACACCGGCGACCAAACCGCAACCAATCATGTTCTGAACGAACTGGTCGATTACACCTTGACTCATTTTGCCTTTGAAGAAGAACTGCAGGAAAAGGCCCAATATCCATTCCTGAAGGCGCACAAGCGCGTGCATGAGATCTTCACCAAGCGCGTCGCGGAATTCCAGCAACGCGCTGCCGCCGGCGAGAATGTCGCTCCCGAGCTGCTCTCGATGCTGAAGATCTGGCTGGTCAACCACATCAAGGGCGACGACGCGGACTACGTGGAAAGCGTCAAGAAGATGCTGGGGTTCGAAGGCACCGGCAACAAGGTGGACGGCGGCTGGCTGGGCACGGCACTGAAGAAGTTCTTCGGCTGATCATATTCGCGAAGCGGCGCCCTGCTGCTTCGCGATCGCCGCAGGCAACCGTTTCGGCGCAACGATGCGCAGTTGCTTGTTGACGTTGTACACGCCGAACACCACCGTGATCGAACTTTCAGTCACATCGAACTCCCCTGCCAGGAATTTGACCAGATGCGCCGTCGCGCGTCCGCGCACCGGGTTTTCGGCGACATGCACTTCCAGCTGATTTCCGATGACCTTGCCGATCTTCGTTTTCTTCGCGCGCGGGCGGCCAAGGATGTTCAGCACCAGCGTGTCGCCTTCCCACTGGCAGAACGAAGACATTTCCAGGCCTGACTTAGAACTTTTCATACGGCATCAAATAGCGCCATTGCCCGAGCGGCAATTTGCACATCGACATGCGCCCGATACGCAAGCGCTTCATCGCTTGCACCTGCAGCCCGACTGCCAGGCACATATGGGCGACCTGGCCTGGTTGCGCGCCTTTGAGGGCGAAACGCAAATGTGTTTCGTTCTGCCAGCTCACCTTGACCGGAGGCAACGGCTTGCCGTTGAAACTGAGCCCGTGGTTGAGCAGCTTGAACCCATCGGGCACCAGCTCGCCGGCAACCTCGACGACATACTCCTGTTCGATCGTGGCAGCATCCTCGGTCAACTTGCGGATGACACGATAATCCTGGGTAAATACGGTCAGGCCGCTCGCGTGCAATTGCAGCGGCAAGCATTGCGTCAGTCGCACAAAATGCTGCTTGAGCAAGCGGATACCGGAACGGTCGTCCGCTGCGCGCGTATCGGCACTGGGCAATTGCCTGATCGAGTCGGCAAGGATTAAAGATTGCCCTTCACGATCGCTCCCTCTCCCGCTGGGATAACCAGCGACTTGGTCGCCGTTTTTTGGCGGCCTAGTCGAATGGCTAGTAGTTCCATCAGAGGGTTGGGGTGAGGGTTGATGAAATAAAATGGTCACCGACTCAACCGGAACCAGCGTGGCATCGGGGTGCAGCTCGACCTTCTGCTGCGACACCATGAACTGCGGTTCTTCCACCACCTGTCCGTCCACGCTCACCCAGCCACCGGCAATATACAGCTCCGCCTCGCGGCGCGAGCAGTGAACCAGTTCGGCCAGACGCCTGGCGAGACGGACGGGGACGGTCATGTGAGGTATGTCCTGGAAGCGAAGGCTCGCATTGTAAACGCTCAGTTCCGGCGTTCACCTGTAAAATCCGGACATGAATTCCAATACGAAACCTCAAAGCCGCCCCAACCTCGACGGCATCACCCTGGAGATGATCGTCACGCAGCTTTCCGAAAGCATGGGATGGGCAGCGATGGGAGAGGCGGTACCGATCCGCTGCTTCACGCACGACCCCAGCATCAAATCCAGCCTGAAGTTCCTGCGCAGGACGCCGTGGGCGAGAAAGAGGGTGGAGGAGCTGTATCTGCAACGCGCACAAAGATAGGCGTCCTGCGGCGACCCATCTTTGGTTGCAGACAATTATTGCCCGGTGCGCTTGAAGCCGGTGATATCGAAGACCACCGACCGGCTCATCACGAAGCGGCCCTTATCCTTGACCGCATTGGCGTTCAGCAATACCGGCAACCTGGCGCCATCCTTGCGCACGATCTCCAGCTCGAGATTGCGCACCCAGCCGTGCTCCTTGAAGTGCCGGTAGCTGTCCTGGAATTTCTTCACGCTGGCTGGCGTCAATATATCGGTCAGCCTGATCTTCCCCACCACTTCCTCCCGGGCGAGGCCCAGCCATGCGAGTTCGGTGTCGTTGACCTGGACGAACACCCCGTCCAGGTCGAGCGAATGACAACCGCAGGGAGCGTTGTGATAGAGATCCGCAAACTGGTCGGCGCATTTCTTTTGCGCGCTCCCGGCCTGCGTGCACTCGCCCAGCTTGCTGACAAGGTTGGCGTTGGCCGACTCCAGGATCGCGATTCTTCTCTCGAACTGTACCGTGCGGCTTTCCACCAGCTCTTCGAGCCGTCGGCGATGCTGCTGCAGTTCCTCTTCGACTTCCTTGTCCTTGGTGATGTCGATCAGGATACCCTGCAGGAATAACGGCTCCTCCGATTCATGGCGTACCAGCACCGCTTCGTTCAGGAACCAGCGCACTTTGCCTTCGCGGGTGAGCAGACGGCATTCACATCGCAACGGCTCGCCGCTCTCGTAACAGTGCGAGATCTGGGTGTAGGCACCGGTCCGGTCTTCCGGATGCAGCAGCTTGAGAATACCTTCCGGGTCGGCCAGCAATTCTTCGGGAGCGTAACCGAGCTGGCGTATCTGCGGGCTTATATAGATCAGTTTGCCGGTCACATTCAGCGCGGTCGAGTAAGTGATCGCAGGGATCTGCTCTACCAGTGAACGGTACTTCGCCTCGGCCCGGGCCAGGGATGATTCCATCAGCTGCTTTTCTTTCAATGCCAGCTGCTCGCGAAGCACCCTCTCGATGACTGCGGGCAGCAGTTCCAGGTATTGAAGGTTGGGGTCCTTGACCACGTAGTCCTGGGCACCGAGCTTGATCGCTTCCACGGCTACCGCGGCATTGTCGGCGCCGGTCAGCATGATGACCGGCAGCGGGATCGCCCCAAGGTCGTCTTTCAGTTCGGCCAGGAATTCCAGGCCATTCAGGTCGGGCAGGTTGTAGTCGAGCAGCACGCAGTCCAGTTTCTCCGTATGCACCAGTTGCAGGCCGTCACGCGCGGTTTCAGCCTCGACCAGAACGAATTCGAAATCATGCGTGTCTTGCGCAAAAGAGCGGCGGCAGGCCATGCGGTCCACAACGTCGTCTTCGACTATGAGCACGTGTATCTGTGGTTTTGTCATTGTGGCACCTCGCTGATCGTCCAATAAGCGTCGAGAGTGCGCATGACTTCGACGAATTGACGGTAATCCACCGGTTTTGCCATATAGCCGGCCACGCCGAGGTCGAAACTCCTGATCTTGTCCTGTTGCTCCTCGGATGTGGTCAGCACGACCACCGGGATGCGCTTCAGATTTTCGTCCTGCTTCACGATCTGCAGGAACTCGATTCCGTTCATGATGGGCATGTTGAGATCGAGCAGGATGATGCACGGCCTCTCGCTGCCGGGATCGCGCAGGTACTTCAGGGCTTCCTCGCCATTTTCCCGATTCACTATCGGGTTGGTGACGCGAATCTCCCCCAGGGCGCGGATGACCGTCATGACATCCACCTGGTCGTCTTCCACCAGCAGTATCGGCTTGTCTGCAGTTCTCATGTTTTCTCCCCCTTGTCCTGATTCGGGGGCGCGGGCTTGCGCGGAAGCGTGAAGAAGAATGTGCTCCCTTCCCCGACGACAGATTCCACCCAGATGGTCCCGCCGTACATCTCGACGATCTTCTTCACCAGCGCCAGGCCGACACCCGAACTTTCCACGCGATCGCGCGGTGCCAGCGTCTGGAACAGCTGGAAGATCTTTTCGAAATGCTGCTGCTTGATGCCGGGGCCATTGTCCGAGACGCTGAATTTCCACTGCTTCCCTTCGGCGCAGCAGTTGATGCGTATCCTGCCCTCGGGTTTGTCCATGTACTTGATGGCGTTCGAGAGCAGGTTCTGGAACAGCTGCTGGATACGCGTGGGCTCTGCCATGACGGTCGGCAAGGGATCTTCGATGGTGACGGCGATGTTTGCCGGCGGGGCCAGCAAGTCGATCACCTCCGGCACCAGCCTGCCGATATCCACTGCTGTCATCGTCTCCTTGACCCTGCCCACGCGCGAATACAGCAGGATCCCGTCTATCAATCCATCCATGCGGTGCACCCGGTTGATCAGCAGACGCATCTGCTCCTTGCCGTCTTCGTCGAACTTGTCGGCATAGTCCGTGGACAGCCAATCTGCCAGGGAGCTGATGCCGCGCAGCGGGGCCTTGAGGTCATGCGAGACGACGTAGGCAAAATTGTTGAGCTCTTCGTTGGCGCTTCCCAGTTCCTGCAGCAACTGGGCACGATGTGCCTCGACCTGTTTGCGCTCGGTTATATCGCGCAGGAAACAATAGACTCGCCCGCCATGCAGATCGCTGTAATTCGAGCTTTCCTCGACGATCTGTATCTGTCCGTCTTTGCGGCGCAAGCGGGATTCGAATCGGTCGCTGCCCTTCTGCATCAGGGTGCCGATGTGCCGCACCACCCCATCCTCCGTTTCGGCCGCCTCCACATCGGCTATGTTCATGCCTATCAATTCTGCGCGGCTGTAGCCCAGCATATTGCAATAGGCATCGTTCACTTCCAGGATGCGGCCCTGCATATCCATGATCAAGAAGGCATCCAGCGAGGTCCTGATCATGACCTTGAATTGTTCTTCCTCGTTCTTGCGCAACATATCCTCGATCCGCTTGCGCTCGCGAATCTGGATGACCAGCGGTCGGAACAGGAAGAAATACAGGGACGGCGAGATCAGCGCGACCAGCAGCGATGCGTCGAGGATCGCTTCATCGATCAAGGATTCCCGCGGCAGGAAGTAGAGCAGCAGCATCACCGACGCTTCCGAGACAAAGACCGACACTGCGACTATCAGGAAGATTAAAGCCGGTGATTTCGTAAGACGCGATTGTTTTTGTGGGGTATCCATCTCTCACGACCGCCTATCTGTCTGATGCGTGTTACTAAAGCATCCCAACGGGGATATATCGGAGCGAGCGTCGTACCTTCTTTTGCAATCTGCCGGGACGTTCGAGAATGAACCATGTTCAGGCAGGCAACTGCCCTCGGTTTTGATTCTGCATCTTTGACAAGACGATGTCCACTCTTGCCTGAGAAACCCTGAGCCAGGCTTCCAGTGATCGTTGCGCTACCGTCCAATCTTGCGACATGACAGGCGTGTCATGAATCCATACGGGAGGAAACACCCCCGCTTACAACCTCGTTTCCTGGTCACTTGTCCGCGATTTTGTCCTGCTGCTGCGCAGGAGCCTGGTCTGATTTCAGCGCGTCGTCCGTAGCCCCTTCCTGGTCCGCGAATGAACCGGGACGCAGACCCGAGAATGCCGTGCTGAACACGCGTACGGCAATCACCGCCGGCACGACCAGAGTGAGAACCAGGAATACAGTTATCAATAGCCAATGATGTCCCATGATCATGTTCTCCTTGCAGATTGAAAATGTCGGTCCGGATCATATGCAGACATCCGGATATCTTTCTTGACTGGGGAATCCCGGTTAAGTTTCAAAACTGATCAATTCCCAATGGCCATGCTGCTGAAATATATTTGGGGCAAGGCAGAACAAAGGAAAAAGATCGGGGAGTTGTGCCTGCGACTAACCGCGGTCAACGATCAGCCGGGGTCTCGCGCTCGCTCTCTGCAGGCTTTGGGATGATGATCGGTTTTTTGTATTTCCAGTCATTGTCATACATCGACTCGACCGAATCCTTGACGATCTGCTTTCTGAACGCATTATCTATGCGTAGCCAGCGCACCCTCAAGGCTTCATCGAGGCCGGCTTCTTGCAGGGATTGTTCCAGCAGATCGTTGCGCAGATCGAACAGCTCAGGGGTGATATACATTGCTTCGTGGACCATTTTGATGTCCTTGCCGGTGTAAGCGGCAGGGCCGCCCATCTTCTCGGCCATGAAACTGGTTTGCCGGTCTTCTATCGCTTTCTGGTCGTGCCCGGCAAAGAACTGTTTCAACCATGCATGGGCATAGACCTTGTCATAGAAGATCTTGTGCACCCTCTGCAGGACAGGCAGTCCGCCCATGGTTTCAAATAACGTCTGGCTCATGAAATCTTCCCCCGGTTTGAAGCCCCTGATCACCCCTCCGCACTCGATCGAACGGCAACCAGTGTCAAGCGAACGTGAAATTTTGAAGCGAGATCTGAACAATCACGATAATAATGTATCGGAGATATATGTATTGTCCGGATTCTAATTTATTATTGAATCGCCGTTGATTGCATGCGTCCATGAAACTCATGAGGAGGAAGATATGCAGCTACCTGACATCGATGAAGAAGGATATCTGATCGACCCTTCGGCCTGGAATGAAGAGCTCGCCAGAAGGTTCGCCGATCAGGAGAACATCCAGCTTAACGAGGATCACTGGGATGCGATCCATTTCATGCGCCAATATTACGCGGAGCATCAGGTCGCTCCGGATGTCCGCCACGTGACCAAACACCTGGCACAGCGATTGGGCGCCGAATCGCGCAACAAGGTATTCGAGTTGTTCCCCTATGGTTATGTGAAACAGGCCTGCAAGATCGCCGGGATGAAACGGCCCAGGGCATGGAGTACCGGGTAACTGGTGCCGTTCGTGCTGAGCCTGTCGAAGCATGAACGTTCCACCAAAACCAACACCGTCGGGGGTTGCCCGACAGCAAGTTACTTTCTTTTGCTTCGCCAAAAAGAAAGTAACCAAAGAAAAGGCGCCCCCGGTTTGCCGCCCTTCGGGTTCCCTCGATATTTCGCCAACAAGCGGGGCTGCGCAACTCGCCCTAGCAGGGCACACAAAGCGTGCCCTGCCGCGGAGCTCAAACAGTGCTCGCCCAAACCTCCGCTTGTTGGTGAAATATCGAGGCGGCGCTCAGGGGAAAGAAAGTCAAAACCCGAAACCTCAGCGTGGGCACTTCGTGCCCACTCGGTTTGGATATTGATTAGAGATTACTTTCTAGTAATCTTTGAGTGAGTTGCGTAGCTGCTGATTTTTGCTGCAAACCATACGCACACCATAGATGTGAATAGACTAAGTTTTTCTTTAGGCGTATCAGGCAGGGGCTTATCATTCCCACAACATTTCTCTAAATACTGAGATATTGGAATCAAACCCTCATCGGTTATCTTGAATTCAATTTTGTGGCTTATCTTGTTCCTAAGGCCATTTAGATATTTTATGGCAGGAATGGAATTGTACTTTTCTGGGTATTTCTCTTTGGATAACAACGCGATCTTCTGAGCGAAAGTTTGCTTGGAATTTTCCCAGTCTAATGTTGGGTATCTGGTCTGCAGGTACTCATCCATGTAGTACTCAATAATGAGGTGACATGAAAGAAAATATCCCAGTAATTCATAGTCGATGCTTTCAATTTTTTTCCAAGTAACATCCCCGTCACGGATATTTGAAACTAGTGGTGGCAATCCTAACTTGTCCATATCTCAATGCACCTCATCACAATTCCCGCCTTCATCCAAACCAACTTCCAGCAAGACTGAATGTACTGGAGTTAAATTGTTTTGACTATGGAGGGCAGCTTGCTGCCCTCCATACGGTTTTGTTCTTCGCCTTACCTTCCCCTGTGCGCCGCCGAGTAGCGGAGACTGGTCAGGGGTAGTCGGCGAGGACTGTCTGAGCGCGTAGCGCGAGTTCCGCAGCCGCCTGACCAGTCGAGCAACACAGGGAACTGCGAAGCAGCGGCGTACCGGGGTCGCCTTCTTTTTGGTTACTTTTTCTTTGGCGAAGCAAGAAAAAGTGACTTGCCGCCGGGCAACCCCCGGCAAGCTATGCGCACCGCCATTCATGGTTCGACAGGCTCACCACGAAAGGCTTTAGCTGTCGGGCTAGCCCCGACGGTTTTTGTTTTGACTGGATTCCGGCCTGATGGAACTACTAGCCATTCGACTAAGCTGGCAAACAACGCCAGCAAAGTCGCTGGTTATACGCCGGAATGACGGAGCGCTAATGCGCCTCATCCCAATTCCCGCCCTCCCCCATCCCCACTTCCAGCGGCACCTTCAACTCCGCCACATTGCACATCAACTCCCGCACCTTATCTTTCACGCGAGCCAATTCCCCCTGCGGCACTTCCAGCACCAGTTCGTCATGCACCTGCATGATGAGTTTGGTTGCCAACTTCTCTGTTTCCAGCCAATCCTGCACCGCGATCATCGCCAGCTTGATCAGGTCGGCGGCGGTACCTTGCATCGGCGCGTTGATGGCAGCGCGTTCGGCAGCTTGTCTTCTCATTCCATTCGCACCGTTGATCTCGGGCAACCACAGCCTGCGCCCGAACCAGGTCTCGACGAAACCCTGCGCCTTGGCCTGCTCGCGCGTGCTGTCCATGTAGCGCTTCACGCCGGGGTAACGCGCGAAGTAGAGGTCGATGTATTGCTTGGCGGCGCTGGTCTCGATATTGAGTTGCGCAGCCAGGCCATAAGCGGACATGCCGTAGATCAATCCGAAATTGATGACCTTGGCATAGCGGCGCTGCTCGCTGCTCACGGCATCGAGTGCCACGCTGAACACTTCGGCGGCGGTGGCGCGGTGGATGTCTTCGCCGGCGGCGAAGGCCTTGAGCAGCCCTTCGTCGCCGGAGAGGTGCGCCATGATGCGCAGCTCGATCTGCGAATAGTCGGCGGAGACGATGCGAGAACCGGCGGGTGTGATGAACGCTTCGCGGATGCGGCGGCCTTCCGGCGTGCGGATCGGGATGTTCTGCAGGTTGGGGTCGCTGGAGGCCAGGCGCCCGGTCACCGCCACGGCCTGCGCGTAGCTGGTGTGCACACGCCCGGTTTTGGCGTTCACCATCTGCGGCAGCTTGTCGGTGTAGGTGGATTTGAGTTTTGCCATGCCGCGATATTCGAGCAGCAGTTTCGGCAGCGGGTAATCGAGCGCCAACTCCTGCAGCACTTCTTCGTCGGTGGAGGGTGTGCCGCTCGGCGTTTTTTTCTTCACCGGCAATTGCAGCTTGTCGAACAGGATCTCGCTGAGTTGCTTGGGCGAGTTGAGGTTGAACGGCTGTCCCGCCGCTTCGAACGCCTGTTTCTCGATCTCGTTCAGTTTCAGCCCCAGCTCGTGGCTCTGCCGCCCCAGCATGGCGCTGTCGATCAGCACGCCGTTGCGCTCCATCTTGAACAGCACCTCGCGCACGGGCAATTCGATTTGCCTGTAGACCGCATCCAGACGGCCTTGCAGCTGAGGCGACAATGTCTGGTGCAGCTGCAGCGTGATGTCGGCGTCTTCCGCCGCATAGCGAGTGGCAGTCTCGAGGTCGACCTGATCGAAGCCGATCTGCTTGGCGCCCTTGCCCACCACATCGGCATAGCTGACCGTCGACAGCCCCAGATGACGCAACGCCAGGTTGCCCATCTCGTGCGGCTTGTGCGATTCCAGCACATAGGATTGCAGCAGCGTGTCTTCGGCGATGCCGGCGAAAGCGATGCCGTGGTTGGCGAAGATGTGCTGGTCGTATTTGAGGTTCTGCCCCAGCTTCTTGTGGGCCGGGCTTTCCAGCCAGTGTTTGAGCTTCTGCAGCGCATGCTCGCGTCCAAGCTGGTCCGGCGCACCTGGATAATGGTGCGCCAGCGGCAGGTAGGCGGCCTGATGTGCTTCGATGCTGAACGAGATGCCGACCAGTTGCGCGGTCATCCCGTCGAGTCCGGTGGTCTCGGTGTCGAGGCTCACCAGCGGTGCCGCCATCAGCTTGTGCAGCCAGGCATCGAGCTGGGCATCGGTGAGGATGGTTTGGTAATTCGAGGTGTCGTTGGTGGTCGAAGGCAACGCCGGCTGTTCGAACTGGCGCTGCTCTTGCCCCCTCGCCCCCTGGGAGAGGGTTGGGGTGAGGGACGATGATGCGTCACCGGAACGACCCTCACCCCCAGCCCCTCTCCCGCTTGCGGGCGAGGGGTAAGAAACTTCACGCAGCCAGGATTTGAAGCCGAAGCGTTCGAACAACGCTTTCATCTTTTCGATGTCGGCCGCAGGTGCGGACAGTTCGTCGAACTTCCTGTCCAGCGCCACGTCGCATTTCACCGTGACCAGACGGCGCCCCTGCGGCAGCCAGTCTCTGGCCGCACGCAGGTTCTCGCCGACCGCACCGCCCACTTCATCCGCGTGCGCCAACAGGTTGTCCAGCGTGCCGTACTGGGTGAGCCATTTCACCGCGGTCTTGGGGCCGCACTTGGCCACACCGGGCACGTTGTCCACCGTGTCGCCGACCAGTGCCAGATAATCCACGATGCGTGCAGGCTCCACGCCGAACTTGGCCAGCACGCCCGCTTCGTCCAGCACTTCGTTGCTCATGGTGTTGACCAGCATGACATGCGGATTGACCAGCTGAGTGAGGTCCTTGTCGCCGGTGGAGACGATGCAGTGCGCGCCGTTGCTCGATGCCTGATGAGTCAGGGTGCCGATGACATCGTCGGCTTCCACGCCATCCACCATCAGGATGTTCCAGCCCGCCGCCGCGACGACTTCATGCAGGGGCTCGATCTGCGCGCGCAGATCGTCCGGCATCGGCGGACGATGCGCCTTGTATTCCGGATACCAGTCGTCGCGGAACGTTTTGCCCTTCGCATCGAACACGCAGGCGCTATAATCTGCCGGGTAGTCGGCACGCAAGCGGCGCAGCATGTTCAGAACGCCGTAGATCGCGCCAGTAGGTTCGCCCTGTGGGCTGCGCAGATCCGGCATGGCATGAAAAGCGCGATATAAATAGGACGAGCCATCCACCAACAACAGAGTCTTCATGCGTATGCCTTTATAAATTCGTTTTTTGGGCGCATCGCTGCGTTGCGCGGTACTCGCAACCTCGCCTATCTACATGATATGTTTCGGTTGCTGCGTTCCGTGCGCCTTGCGCTGCATCCCAAAAATTCAAATTTCTAAAAGCATCCATTGCTAACTGAGGTCCGAGATGAACAACGATATGAAACTTCCGCCCATGCAATCGCCCGAGCTGATGCAGTCGAAGGAATCCTGGCGTGTGTTCGGCATTATGTCAGAATTCGTGTCGGCGACCGAACGCCTGCGCGACATCCACCCGGCGGTCAGCATCTTCGGCAGTGCGCGCACGCCGCACGACCATCCCTATTACAAGCTCACCGAAGAGATCGCGCGACTGCTCTCCGACGCTGGATTCTCGGTCATCTCCGGCGGCGGCCCCGGCATCATGGAAGCAGCAAACAAGGGCGCGTTCTACGGCAAATCGTCCAGTGTCGGCCTCAACATCCAGTTGCCGCACGAACAGCACAACAACCCCTACCAGAACATCAGCCAGACATTTCACCATTTCTTCACACGCAAGGTGATGTTCGTCAAATTCGCCAGCGCCTATGTGGTGATGCCCGGCGGCTTCGGTACAATGGACGAGCTGATGGAAGCGCTGACACTGGTGCAGACCGGCAAGACGCGCAAGATGCCCATCATCCTGGTCGGCAGCAAGTTCTGGGGCGGCATGGTGGAATGGTTCAAGACCAGCCTGCTGGAAGAGCAGATGATCGCGCCCGGCGACATGGAGCTGATCAAGGTCATCGACGAACCGGAACAAGTGGTCGCCGCCATCTTCAAGCATTATGAGACACGCGGTTTCGAGCCTTCGATCGCCGAACTCGAGATGCAACTCAATCTTTAACGTAGAATCCGCCCATTCATTGCAACCGGAAAACATCATGCGTCCTATCTTATTCGCCACCCTAGCCTGCCTGAGCCTGAGCGCCTATGCAGCCCAGCCGGAAGCTCCCGCCAGGGCCGAACCGCCTCCGCCACCGCCGATGAGTGAAGATTCGCCTGCCGATGCGCCGCAGGTGACCATCATCAAGGAGACCGAACTCAGCGTCGAGGAATATCGCGCGAACGGCAAGCTGTACATGATCAAGATCACGCCCAAGCATGGCGCACCTTATTATCTGGTCGACGATCGGGGCGACGGCAAGTTCGCCCGCCAGGAAAGCCTGGATTCCGGTTTCCGCGTGCCGCGCTGGATCATCAAGAGATTCTGAGGCGAGATCCGACGTATGGCTGTTTTCACACGCGTTTCCGAAGCCGACATCGCTGCCTGGCTCAGTAATTATTCCCTGGGTACTCTGATCGAATTGCAGGGCATCCCTGCAGGCATCGAGAACACCAACTATTTCGTCACCACCAGCAACGGGCGTTTCGTTCTGACGCTGTTCGAAAAGCTCACCTCGGACGATCTGCCGTTCTTCCTCAACCTGATGGCCCACCTCGCGCGGCACGGCATCCCCTGCCCCTGCCCGGTCGCGGACAAACAGAACCATTTTCTCGGCAAACTGAACGACAAGCCCGCCTGCATCGTCAGCCGCCTTTCCGGCAAATCCGTGACGCAGCCCAACACTGCCCAATGTGCCGCCGTCGGCGCGATGCTGGGACAGATGCACAGCGCCGGCCAGAGCTTCGGCGACCAGATGCTGAACCCGCGCGGTTCCTCCTGGCGTGCCGAAGCTGCAAATAAGGTGAAAAGGTTCCTGCCTGCACAGGATGCGGCATTGCTGGAAAGCGAAGTCGCGCTGCATGCCGCAAATCCGCTGAACGGCCTGCCTCGCGGCATCATCCATGCCGACCTGTTCCGCGACAACGTGCTGATGGATGGAGAACATGTCGGCGGGTTGATCGATTTCTATTTTGCCTGCACCGGCAACCTGCTGTATGACGTCGCCATCACCGTCAACGACTGGTGCATGACGCCCGAAGGCAAGCTGGACGCGACCCACACGCGCGCAATGCTGAACGCCTATCATGCCGCGCGCCCGTTCACCGCCAGGGAAGCTGAAGCATGGCCGATGGCGTTGCGCGTGGCCGCCTTGCGCTTCTGGATATCGCGGCTGTATGACTTGTATCTGCCGCGGGAAGGCGAGATGGTACATCCGCACAACCCGGAACAGTTCAAGCGTATCCTGCAAAACCACATCGCCACGCCGCAACCCGCCTGGCTATGAACTGAGGTGCAAATGGAAATCAAGAAACTGAACGCCGCACGCGGCTGGACCTGGGTGAAACAGGGCTACCAGCTCATCATGCTCAGTCCGCTGATGGCGATCATCCTGGCGCTGATCGGCGCAACGGTCATGTTCCTCACGCTCAGGATCCCGGTGCTCGGGCCAATCTTCGCCATCGTACTGATGCCGATGATGGTGGCGGGATACGCGCGCGTCTGCCGCGCGCTGGAAGAAGAAGAGGAAGTCGAGCTGACCCACCTCTTCGCCGGATTCCGCAAGCATGCAGCCCAACTGGTCGCACTCGGCGGCTTCCTGATGCTGGGGGTGCTGGCCGCCTCGATGGTGATGGTGTTCCTCGGCGGCGAACCGTTGCGCACCCTGCTGGACAACGTGAATGCGGCCAGCGATCCGCAGATGTTGCTGGATTCGATGTGGGCGGCCGGAGCGGGAGTGGCGTTCAGCCTGGCGGTCGGATTCACGCTGATGTGCCTGTTGATGCTGGCATTCCAGTATGCGCCGATGCTGGTGTTCTTCAATGATGGCATCTCGCCGTTTGCGGCTTTGCGCGCCAGCCTGACCGGCTCGCTGCGCAACCTCATCCCTTACACCGTGTACAACGTCATCATGCAGGTCATCGCACTGGTGCTCAGCATGCTGCCGTACAGTATCGGCCTCATCGTGCTGCTGCCGCTCGGCCTGACCTCGCTCTATGTCAGCTACCGCAACATCTTCCCGTTCGCGCATGAACTTGCGGCGATCGGACCGGTTACCCACGATCCGGAGGTTTGACCATGCGATATGCCAATGCAACCGATACCGAAGTCAGGCAGGCACAGTTCCCGCACAATCTTTTCGTCGGCGGACTGTTCCTGTTCGACCTGCTGATGACCCCGGCGGTGCTCGCGCTCAAGGTGGGCATGGTGGGGCTGTTCATTCCGCTGGTATTTTCCGGCGCGCTGATCGCCTGGATCTATCTGCGCAGCAAAAAGACCACCACCTGGTTCGTCGATGCGCACTGGAAACTCGCCTTCACGCGCGCCCAATGGCTGATGATCGGTTATGCGATCTCGGCGGCGCTGATCCTGGTCGCATGGCTGATCAGTCTCGCATCGAGCGACCACAACATGCGGCATATCCTGTGGACTGCGCTTACGCGCATCGCGCTGATGCCCACGGTGATTCTGGTGCTGATCACCGCAGTGATGGAGGCCAGCGCGATCCCGATGGCCACCAGACGGGAAGTCCCCGACAAGCTGGCTGCGAGTTTCCCGCCACCGGCTTGATTTGAACTCGAAGTTGGGAGCCCGGTTTTTCAATTGATGTCCGCTCCACTCCCGAAAGCAGCCACTCATCTCTTGTGTTTCGAAGATGATTGGCCGTCGCTTCCTAACCCAAAGCGGTCATCTCCTACCGCCTAAGCACAGAGTTAACGCTTCTTTTCCTTGAGCACGATTAGAACTGCGCATCTACAAGCCTGCTTGTAGCACGGGGGCAGCCCGCCTACCGTTATCTAGCGGCACTGCCATCGCTTTAGTTTGCATTCCTTAGTGCGCATATCGATTCGTTGAGTTTCGCTTTCAATTTGATACTTTTTTTCAATAGAGTTAATTATGAAACTAGCGTTATAAACCATGCCTGATGTATTTTCCGGCTTGTCTTTGTAGCAAACAATTGTGTTTGTTGTTGACGGCTTGCTCGAAGTGGAAGATGAACTTGCATATGAGCCCAATGAAGTTGATCGTGAGGTTTGGAAGCCAGTACCGACGCCACTCCCATCTGATATGGTTCCATCAGAGCGAGAAGTACCGTTCGAAATAACAAAATACATAAATCCGTTATCTTGAGTCACCTCGGCACTTCGCAATAATGTCATGTCCTCCGCATAATCTGCACGCGTCGAAGCATTGGCATGAAACGACACTCTGAAAACATTGGTTTCGAGTTGTGTTTCAGTATAACCTTCGCCCCACTCGTTGAGTGGCACGTATGCCGATGGTGGACTAGCACAAGCAGATAAAAATAGCGCAAGAACGATCACATATATGGTTCTCATCCGAACATTCTCCCTTGTAATTTAACTTTAAAGACTATGTCTGCATTTGGCCGACTTCTGCCTGTTTTCATTCGCTAAAACCAATGGCAGCTTCCTTACCCATTTCAGTCACTCGTATTCATCAACTATGTCAAAGACTGCTCACGAGGCAGCATGAGCCGATTAACGTAACGCATGGCTTTCCCCAGCAGCAGGGGCTGGCTTGAAGCTTGAGCTTCAAAAGATTTAGCCCAGTGGCCATGTGTTTCAGCTGAAATGAACTTTCGACTGATAAAGCTAACGCAAATCAATCCAAGAATAATGCCCAATCCCAAACCACCGAAGAGCATCACAGGTTCGACTATTTTCCCAACTGAATCCCTTGGTGTGCAATTGGAAACACCAAGTACAAGCGGCGTTAAGTATGCTGCTGAAATTAACATGGTTCCGAACATACAAACGAACAGACAGGCAAACATGACCAAAAACCAAAACTTGTCAGCGATGGTTGCTAAGCCTGACCACTGGCTGGCTGGCGGATTATTATCCAATGATTCATCGTTAATTGAGTTTGGGTCACTATATGTTTTCCAACCCGCGTATGCCAGTGCTGGCAACATTGCGATGAAAACATAAATTGTTGCGTAATGGAAAAATGGTTGCACATGCTCATTAATGAATAGTGCACATGTCAAGGCAGAAAAACCCAAGATCAATAGCCAAAGAGAATTGCGCCTGGCTGGGTCAAGTGCTTTATATTGAATAAGCAACCCAATAAGCAATGCCAACACAAATATCGAAGAAGCAATTAGTTGTTTAGACATATATCAATTTCAAATTGAAAGTATTAGCGACCGTCTGGTTGTGGCCGAATCTTGTCTCATCACTATTGCTAGTACTAAAGGCGGCTTCTCTCCCTTTAGCGGACCCGGCCCAAGATTCCGTAGTCCCATCAATACCCTTATCCCCTCTGGATAGGCATGCCGGACTTGGCCCAGCCTTCAATCCCGGACTCCAGGTTGACTGCCTTCGCAAACCCGGCTTTCTGCAAGATCGCGGTTCCTTCAGGTCCATGCGAAAGACCTTCGTTGCAATAGATGACTATGGGCCTGCTTTTGAATGCCGCCAGGGAAAGAGGTATGCCAGCGCGCAGAACTTCGAGTGGAATCAGGATGGCACCGGGTATATGGCGGAAGTTGAATTTGTCTTGATCGCGTACGTCGATAACCAGCGCACCCGCTTTGATCAGTGAATCTGCCTCAGATATCGTTACGTTCTTGATGTCATAGTGGTGGCTGTTTACATTTGCCATCCAGATGCCGGCGAGAAAAATGACGCTTAGCGCTATCAAAGTTTGACGCAGATTGATCGAACCGTACATTTGAGCCCCCTTTTAAAGGCCCAAACGCTACCCTAGAGATGTTCGCAGGACAATATGCCAAACGGTCTAGATATCTAGATATATAAAGCGAATTGCTGCGCAACGAACTCCACTCACCATCGGATCACTGCTGCTGGAATTCCTCGAAGGCATGCAGTACTTCCGCCGCATACATCAGCGACGGGCCGCCGCCCATATACACCGCCACTGCCAGCATCTCGTTGACCTGTTCGCGCGTCGCACCCAGCTTTACCAGTCCACGCACGTGATAGCCGACGCAACCTTCGCAGCGCGTGGCCACTGCGATCGCCGTGGCGATCAGTTCCTTGTTTAATGCCGACAGCACGCCCTCTGCCATGGCGGATTTTGCCATCGCGTCGAATCCCGCCATGGGTACGGATACCTCTTTGCGAAACCGTGAAAGCTCCTTGCTGATCTCCTGCGTGAGTGCTTTGTATGATGTGCTCATGAATGGCTCCTGCTGAACGTTGAAAGAGTTTGAAAACTATCCCTGCGCAACAAACACGGCTGCCTGTCCCTGATGATTTCCCTGTTCATCGACAAGGTTCCACACCGTGGTGTCCGCGATCATGAAACGCCGGCCGCTCTTGGCGATGCGCATGCCGGAATAGCCATCCACATAACCTTGCAGTGAGACTTTCTCCAACAGCTTCACGCGCGCTTCCTGCGCCAGCGGCTCGGCAGAAAGGCGCGAGGGCAGGCGCGCGAATTCTTCGAAGCTCATCTCGAACAGTTGCAATGCCAGTCGGTTGCCATAGAAGAATATGGGGTCGTCCTCGGTACCGTGTGCAACGATGGCGCGCGGCACGTGCCACATAGCATCGCGCAATGCCGTCATATCCGCCGGCGCATCGGCAATCAGCGGCTTGCCGGTGAGCTGCCGGTAGCTCGAAACGATGAGACGCAAGCGCGCATCCAGCCCGGCATCAGATGGCGGTAAGCTTGGCATATTCGAGTGCGAGCCATTTGCTGCCCGCGCGTTTGAAGTTGACCTGCACGCGACCTTCGTTGCCGCCGCCTTCGCTGTCCGTTACCACGCCCTCGCCGAATTTCTGGTGGAACACGCGCTGGCCGATGCGCCACACCGAACTGGGCGCGGGCGGCGCTTTTTCCAACGCCGGAGTCGCGGCGAACGCGTTGACATAGCTGTTGGTCTCGAAACTGCTGGTATGGAAGGTCTTGCGCGCGCTCACCCGCGGCGTGATCCAGTGCAGCAGCTCTTCGGGCAACTCGCGCAGAAAACTCGATGCCATGCCATAGTGCGTCTGCCCGTGCAGCATGCGACTCTGCGCGAAGGTGAGGTAGAGGCGGCGGCGCGCACGGGTGATCGCCACGTACATCAGGCGACGTTCTTCGTCGAGGTCGCCGTTGTCGATGCTGTTCTGGTGCGGGAACAGGCTTTCCTCCAGCCCGGTGATGAACACGGTGTGGAACTCCAGGCCTTTCGCGGCATGCACCGTCATCAGGTGCAGCGCGTCCTCGCTGTCGCCGGCCTGGTGCTCGCCCGCTTCCAGCGAGGCATGGGTGAGGAAGGCAGTGAGGCTGTCATCCTCGTTCTCGTGCACGAACATGGTCGCCGCGGTGATCAGTTCGTTCAGGTTCTCCAGCCGTTCTTCTGCTTCGCGTTTCTTGGCACCGGTCTCGTTCTTGTAGTGATCCGCCAGCCCGCTGTGCTGCAGCACATGCTCGATGATCTCCGGCAGCGGCAGGTTCTGCGTGCCACTGCGCAGCGATTCGATGATGCCGACGAAGGCGGTGACCTTGCCGCCCGCCCGCGCCGCTGCATCCCACAGTGTGGTGTTGTATTGCTTGGCCGCTTCCTGCAACTGCTCGATGCTGCGCGCGCCGATGCCGCGGGTGGGGAAGTTGATGATGCGCAATAGAGCATTGTCGTCGTCGGTGTTCTCCATCAGCCGCAGGTAGGCCAGCGCGTGCTTGATCTCCTGCCGCTCGAAGAAGCGCAGGCCGCCATAGACGCGATATGACAAGCCCGCCGACACCAGCGCATGCTCCAGCACGCGCGACTGTGCGTTGGAGCGGTACAACAGCGCCATCTCCGACAAGCGCACACCTTCGCGATTGAGTTGCCGGATCTCCTCGACGAGGAAGGCGGCCTCATCCACGTCGGTCCCGGCCTCATACACGCGGATCTGTTCGCCTTTGTCGGCATCGGTCCACAGGTTCTTGCCGAGGCGGTTGCGGTTGTTTTGAATGAGCGCGTTGGCGGCATCGAGAATGTTGCCGTGCGAGCGGTAGTTCTGTTCCAGCTTGATCACGTTCTCGACTTGAAAGTCGCGCAGCAGCTCCTGCATGTTGCCGACGTTGGCGCCGCGGAAGGCGTAGATCGACTGGTCGTCGTCACCCACGGCGAACAAGGCATTGTTCTGCCCGGCCAACAACTTTAGCCAGCGATATTGCAGCGGGTTGGTGTCCTGGAACTCGTCCACCAGGATGTGCTTGAAACGCTCCTGGTAATGCTCGCGCAACGGTTGGTTGCGCGACAGCAGCTCGTAGCAGCGCAGCAGCAGTTCGGAAAAATCCACCACGCCTTCGCGCTGGCATTGCGCGTCGTACTCAGCGAACACCTCGACCTTGCGCCGCGTGTAGGGATCGTAGGCTTCCACCTCGTGCGCGCGCAAGCCCTGCTCCTTGCTGCCACTGATGAAATTCTGCATCTCGCGCGGTGGATACTTCTCATCGTCGACGTTCATCGCCTTCATCAGGCGCTTGATGGCGGAAAGCTGGTCACCGGAATCGAGGATCTGGAAGGTCTGCGGCAGGTTGGCCTCGCGGTGATGCGCGCGCAGCATGCGGTTGCACAAGCCGTGGAAGGTGCCTATCCACATGCCGCGCGTGTTGATTGGCAGCATGGCGGAGAGGCGCGTGACCATCTCCTTGGCCGCTTTGTTGGTGAAGGTCACCGCGAGGATACCGTGCGGCGAAACCTGCCCAGTGCTGATGAGCCAGGCGATGCGCGTGGTCAATACGCGCGTCTTGCCGCTGCCCGCGCCGGCCAGGATCAGCGCGGATCGGGCAGGAAGTTCGACGGCGGCACGTTGTTCGGGATTGAGACCGGAAAGCAGGGATGAATTCATGACGGGATTATCCCACACGATCACCGGCAAATAGACAGATCGGCTGGCCGATTTCTCGCCTGAACCTCATTAGCCACCGGGCGCACAGAGAAAGCAAGGAATACCTGCGAACTGCAATCAAAATTCAACGGGCGGCTCAGGGAACCGAGCCGGACATCTCTGTGAACTCTGTGTTCTCTGTGGCTGAATTCAGGTTTTCTTGTGTTCAGTATATTTTTTCGAATTCCCGCGCGCTTTTTCCACCGGGTATTTCTGCGCATTCAGCACCAGCTTCTTCTCGACGGCGGCGACGATATCCAGCTTCAGCTTCTCCGCAAGGCTGATGAGGTAGACCTGGATATCCGCCAGCTCCTGTTCGACCTCGGTGAGTTTTTCCGGCGACAGGTTGCAGCTCTGCTCCTCGGTCAGCCACTGGAAGTGCTCCACCAGTTCAGCGGCCTCGACGATGAGTGCCATGGACAGGTTCTTGGGCGAATGGAACTGATCCCAGTCGCGCTCGACGACGAACTGGCGCACCTGCTTCCTTATCCGGTCAAAATCAGATTCTGCCACCGCGATCTCTCCTGCAATGTGAACAATGGGTTCATTTTGGCGCAGCGGCAGGGCTAACGCAATTTGCGGAACTCCGCCGCAAACAAAACGGGGAAGCGTTGCCGCTTCCCCGTGCTGTTGCTGCCGGATCGAATCCGGCCTGCCGCATCGCTTACTTCTTCTTGTTCTGGATCATGTCGTGCATGATCGGAGCAAGGATGATCTCCATCGAATGGCTCATCTTGCCGCCGGGCACCACCAGGGTGTTGGCGCGGGACATGAACGAGTTCGGGATCATGTTGAGCATGTAAGGGAAATCCACGCCTTTGGGATCGCGGAAGCGGATGACCACGAAGCTTTCATCCGGCGTCGGGATGTCGCGGGCGATGAAAGGGTTGGAAGTGTCCACCGTGGCCACGCGCTGGAAGTTGATGTGGGTGCGCGAGAACTGCGGGGTGATGTACTTGATGTAGTCCGGCATGCGGCGCAGGATGGTATCCACGGTCGCTTCAGCGGAATAGCCGCGCTCGGCCTTGTCGCGATGGATCTTCTGGATCCACTCGAGGTTGACCACCGGCACAACGCCGATGCCCAGATCGACGTATCTGGCTGCATCAGTACCCTTGGCTTCGTCTTTGACCAGGCCGTGCAATCCTTCGTAGAACAGCAGGTCGGTGTCTTTTTCGATGTCTTCCCACGGCGTGAATACGCCGGGCTTGAGGTCGGTCAGCTTGAAATGCTTGTTGTGTTCGTCCGCTTCGACATCGCTATGCACGTAGTAGCGGCGTTTGCACATGCCGGTTTCGCCATAGGTCTTGAACATCTCTTCGATCTTGTCGAAGTGGTTGGCTTCCGGACCGAAATGGCTGAACGACGGATTGCCGTTCTTGCCCGCTTCGGCGGCGGCGGCGCGGAACGCCATGCGGTCCAGACTGTGCAGGCTGTCGCCTTCGACGACGGCAGCACTGATCTTTTCACGGCGGAAGATGTTCTCAAACGCGCGCTTGACGGTGGTCGTGCCTGCGCCGGACGAGCCGGTGACGGCAATAACTGGGTACTTGCTGGACATAATCCACTCTCCTGAACGATATGAATAAAATTTTTGGACGGCGATTCTAGCAGAACCCCCACGTTGCGGCTAACGCGCTGTTAACGGACCACTTCAAGGAGCGCCTTCCCGATATAATGTCGGCCTATTTTCGCTCAGCACCCATAAAACTACGTTCATCATGCAACAAAACTACTCGCCCAAAGACATCGAAGCCTCCGCCCAGCAACATTGGGACCAACAGCAGACCTTCCGCGCCGTGCAGGAATCCGGCAAGCCCAAGTATTACTGCCTGTCCATGTTCCCCTATCCTTCCGGCAAGCTGCACATGGGCCATGTGCGCAACTACACGATAGGCGACGTACTCACGCGCTGGCACAAGATGCGCGGCTACAGCGTGCTGCAACCCATGGGCTGGGACGCCTTCGGCCTGCCCGCCGAGAACGCAGCCATCCAGAACAAGGTGCCGCCTGCCAAGTGGACCTACGACAACATCGCCTACATGAAGAAGCAGCTGCAGTCGCTGGGGCTGGGCATAGACTGGACGCGCGAGATCGCCACCTGCCAGCCGGACTATTACAAATGGAACCAGTGGCTGTTCCTGCGCATGCTGGAAAAGGGCATCGCCTACAAGAAGACACAGGTGGTGAACTGGGATCCGGTGGACCAGACCGTGCTGGCCAACGAGCAGGTGATCGATGGCCGCGGCTGGCGCACCGGCGCGCTGGTGGAGAAGCGCGAGATCCCCGGCTACTACTTCGGCATCACCCAGTACGCGGAAGAGCTGCTGGCCGACCTCGACAAACTGCCGGGCTGGCCCGAGCGTGTGAAGACCATGCAGGCCAACTGGATAGGCAAGAGCCACGGCGTGCGCTTCGCCTTCCCGCATGACATTCGCGCACAAGGTGTTCCCATCAACGAAGGCAAACTGTGGGTCTATACCACGCGCGCTGACACCATCATGGGCGTCACCTTCGTCGCCGTCGCCGCCGAGCACCCGCTTGCCGCGCATGCCGCGAAGAGCAACAAGGACGTCGCCGCCTTCGTCGAGAAGTGCAAGCACACCTCGGTGATGGAGGCTGACATGGCCACCATGGAGAAGGAAGGTGTGGACACGGGCCTCAAGGTCACCCATCCGCTCACTGGTGAACAGGTAGCGGTCTGGGTCGGCAACTACGTGCTGATGGGATACGGCGAAGGTGCGGTGATGGCCGTGCCGGCGCATGATGAGCGCGATTTCGGGTTCGCAAAGAAGTACAAGCTGACTATCAAGCAAAGCATCAGCGTTGCAGGAAAGGCCTTCTCCACCGATGCATGGCAGGAGTGGTACGCCGACAAGGAACAGGGCGTGTGTGTCAATTCCGGCAAATATGATGGCATGAACTACCAGCAGGCCGTAGATGCCATCGCCGCCGACCTCAAAGCCAAGGACCTCGGCGACAAGCAAGTGCAATGGCGCCTGCGCGACTGGGGCGTGTCGCGCCAGCGTTACTGGGGCTGCCCAATCCCCATCATCCACTGCGATACCTGCGGTTCAGTACCGGTGCCGGACGACCAGTTGCCGGTGGTGCTGCCCGAGGATTGCGTGCCGGACGGTTCCGGCAATCCGCTGCTCAAGCGCGCCGACTTTTTGAATTGCACCTGCCCCAAATGCGGTAAACCCGCGAAGCGCGAGACCGATACCATGGACACCTTCGTGGACTCCTCCTGGTACTACGCACGTTACGCCAGCGGCTTCAAGAAAGACGCGATGGTCGACAGCGAGACCAACCAATGGATGCCAGTGGACCAGTACATCGGTGGCATCGAGCATGCGATCTTGCACCTGCTGTATTCGCGCTTCTGGAGCAAGGTGATGCGCGACCTCAAGCTGGTGAATTACGATGAGCCGTTCGCCAACCTGCTGACGCAGGGCATGGTGCTCAACCATATCTATTCACGCAAGACAGACAAGGGCGGCATCCGCTATTTCGCGCCCGACGAGGTGGAACCCATAAAGGACGAAACCGGACACATCACCGGGGCGAAATGCCTGTCAGACGGCGGTGCGGTGGACTATCAAGGCATAGGCACGATGTCCAAGTCCAAGCTCAATGGCGTCGACCCGCAGGCACTGATCGAACAGTACGGCGCGGACACTGCGCGTCTGTTCATGATGTTCGCCGCACCGCCGGAACAGACACTCGAATGGGCAGACTCGGGTGTGGAAGGTGCACACCGCTTTCTCAAGCGTTTGTGGGCGTTCGCTGCCGAGTTCGATGGCATCGGCAAACAGGTTGGCGATCTCGCGAATCTTTCCAATGACGCCAAGACCCTGCGCCGCGAAATCCATCTGGCTTTACGCCAGGCCAACTATGACCTCGCGCGTTTCCAGTTCAACACGGTGGTCTCAGCTGCGATGAAGATGCTCAACGCGCTGGAGAAATCCGGCAAGGAAGCTACCAACCGCACAGTAGTGGGCGAAGCGCTGTCCATCCTGCTGCGCCTGCTGTCGCCGATCACGCCGCACATCGCGCATGCCTTGTGGAAAGACCTCGACTACGGCGACGACATCCTGACTGCGCAATGGCCGGAACCGCTGGAAGTGGCGCTGGTGCAGGACGAGATCGAGCTGGTGATCCAGGTGAACGGCAAATTGCGCGGCAACCTGCGTGTGGCTGCGAATGCCGACAAGGCTGCCATCGAGCAGCTCGCGCTGGCGCACGAGGCCGTGCAAAAACAACTGGCAGGCGGAACGGCGAAGAAGGTCATCGTCGTGCCCGGCCGTCTGGTCAACGTGGTGATCTGATGATGAATGCGATGCGCCTGTTGCTGCTTGCCGCGATACTGTCGCTGACCGCTTGCGGCTTCCATCTGCGCGGCAGCAATATTCAGGACGTCACGTTCGCCTTCAAATCGCTGTATTTGAAAGTGCCGGCAGAAACTCCTTTCGTCACCGATCTGCGCCGCGCTTTGAAAACTAACAAGATCACGTTGGCGCAGACCGCCGATCAGGCAGACCTGGTACTTGAGATCGTCTCCGAGCAAAGTATCAAGCAGATCATGTCGCTATCCGGTACTGGCCGCGTACAGGAATATCAATTGTTCTACCGCATCTCTTTGCGGGCCTATGACAACAAACAGACAAACTGGCTGCCGGCAGACGATATTTCACTGTCGCGCATCTTCCCCTATGACGATACGCAAGTGCTAGCCAAACAGCAGGAAGAGGCCACGCTCTACAAAGACATGCGCAGCGATGCCGTGGGGCAGACCATACGACGCCTGCTAAGAGCCAAGCCGCAACTTGAGACGCAATGAGAATCTCGACCGAAGACCTGTCGCATCATCTTTCAAAAGGCCTGGGGTCGCTGTACGTCATCCACGGCGAGGCCCTGCTGCTTGCCATCGAAGCAGCCGATGCGATCCGCGCCGCCGCGCGCGAGGCGGGTTACAGTGAACGCGAAGTGCTGATCGCCGAGCAGGGCTTCAAGTGGGCGGAGTTGTGCAACAGCGCACAGAGCATGTCGCTGTTCTCCTCGCGCAAGGTGATCGACCTGCGCATTCCTTCCGGCAAGCCCGGAGTGGAAGGCGCCCAGGCGCTGCAGGAGCATTGCGAGGCCCTGGATCCGGACACGCTCACCCTGATCTCGCTGCCGCGCCTGGATGGCACAGCGATGAAAAGCAAATGGTTCACCGCGCTGGAACAGCACGGCACCGTCATCGGCGCCGACGAAGTTTTGCTCGCCGCTTTGCCTGCATGGATCGCCGCGAGGATGAAACGGCAGGGGCAGTCTGCCGATGCGGACACCCTGTCCTTCCTGGCGCAGCGTGTGGAAGGCAATCTGCTGGCGGCTTTCCAGGAGATACAGAAACTCGCATTATTGTTTCCGGTCGGACCGCTGTCCTTCGATCAGGTCAAGGATTCGGTCATGGATGTGGCGCGCTATGACGTGTTCAAGCTTTCCGAGGCGATGCTGGCAGGCGATGCGGAGCGCTACGTGCGCATCCTGGAAGGACTGCGCGCCGAAGGCACCGCGACGGTGCTGATCCTGTGGGCGGTGGCGGAAGACATCCGCACACTGGCAAAAGTGTCGCGCGCGGTGCAGCAGAACGGCAATCTCTCCGGCGCGCTGCGCGATGCGCGGGTATGGGGTATCCGGCAGAAACTGGTGGAACGCGCGGTGCGCCGTTTCACGCCGTTTTTCGCGGAGCGCGCCTTGCGCCAGGCCGCGCAGATCGACAAGCTGGTGAAAGGATTGCGCCAGGGCGACGTATGGGACGAGCTGTTGCAACTCGGCGTGCGCTGCGCGCGGGCGGGGACGCGATGAGTGCACCTGAAGTCGTCATGGTCATCACCAACCTGCCGGATCGCGCGACTGCGGAACGCATCGCCGATACGCTGGTCACAGACGGCGTCGCCGCTTGCGTGAACGTGCTGGCCGAATGCACCTCGGTCTATCGGTGGCAAGGCAAACTCGAACGCGCCAGCGAAGTGCCGATGCTGATCAAGACTACGCGGGAAAATTATCCTAAGCTGGAGGACGTGCTGCGTAAACTGCATCCTTATGAAGTGCCGGAGATCATCGCATTGCCTGTCAGTGCAGGATGGCCGGATTATTTGAACTGGGTCGTACAAGAAACCCAAACCAGGAAGCAAACATGATACGTCGCTTACTATTGATACTGTTGTTGTGCACCGCGACCATGGCGCACGCAAGCATCTTCTCGTTCGGCAGCAAGAAGCCGACCTTCCTGCCGGCAGACCAGGCCTTCTCGCTGGAGGTCCATTCCATCGACCAGCGTACGCTGATCGCCAGCTTCAATGTCACACCCAGTTATTATCTGTACCGCAACAAGATCACCTTCAGCACCCCCGACGGCAAAACCAGGATCGCCAGCGTAACCCTGCCCAAAGGCGAGACCAAGAACGATCCTAATTTCGGTACGCTCGAGGTCTATCACCAATCCTTCCAGACCGAGATTGTGCTGGAGAATGCCGACGCCGCGAAACCGCTGGTGTTGAATGCCAGCTATCAGGGCTGCAGCGACAACGGCTTGTGCTATCCGCCGATTGAAAAGACGTTCAATGTCGCGCTTGCGCAGACTGTCAGCGCGGCCGGCCCGGAATCGATTTCGCCGGCCGTTCCCGGCAACGAGAACACCCAGATCGCCAAGCTGTTCAAGAACGGCAGCTTCTGGCTGATCGTATCGTTCTTCTTCGGCGCCGGCCTGCTGCTCTCGCTCACGCCTTGCGTATTCCCGATGATCCCCATCCTGTCCGGCATCATCGTCGGGCGCGGCCACAAGATCACCCATATGCACGCCTTCTTCCTGTCACTTGCCTATGTGCTGGGCATGGCGATCACCTATGCGATCGCCGGCGTGGCGGCAGGCTATTCTGGCAACCTCATCTCCAATGCGCTGCAAACGCCATGGGTATTGGGCAGCTTCGCCGCCGTATTCGTCGTGTTGTCGCTGGCCATGTTCGGACTCTATGAACTGCAACTGCCCACTGCCTTGCAAAGCAGGCTGTCCGACACCAGCAACAAACTGCATGGCGGACATATTTCCGGCGTGTTCGCCATGGGCGCATTGTCTGCCATCATCATGGGACCCTGTGTCGCCGCACCGCTGGCGGGCGCACTGTTATATATAAGTCAGACCCACGATGCGGTGCTGGGCGGCGTCGCGCTGTTCGTGCTAGCGCTGGGCATGGGCGCACCGCTGCTGCTGATCGGCACCTCAGCCGGCGCATTGTTGCCCAAGGCGGGCGCCTGGATGGAAGCGGTCAAGCGTTTCTTCGGCGTGCTGATGCTGGCAATGGCGATCTGGATCGTCTCGCCGGTGATCGCCGTGAGTGTACAGATGATGTTATGGGCGGCTTTGCTGATCTTCTCGGCCATCTACCTGCATGCGCTCGACCCGCTGCCGCACAATGCGCATGGATTGAACAAGCTGGGGAAAGGCATGGGCATACTCGCCCTCCTGCTCGGCGTGGCTTACCTCATTGGTGCGCTGTCAGGCGCGCGCGACATGCTGCGTCCGCTTGGCAACATCGTTCACGCCAGTGCTGAAACGCCTGCCACTTTGCGCTTCGAGCGGGTCAAAGGCATCACAGGGCTGGATGCGCGCATCACCCGGGCCAAGGGACAGACCGTGATGCTGGATTTCTATGCCGACTGGTGTGTCTCGTGCAAGGAGATGGAACGCTTCACCTTCAGCGATTCGACCGTGCAGGCGAAATTGAAGAACGCGGTGCTGTTGCAAGCCGATGTCACCGCCAACGACGCAGACGACAAGGCCCTACTGCAACGATTCCAGATCTTCGGCCCGCCTGCCACCCTGTTCTTCGATGCGGCTGGCAAGGAACTGTCCGACTTCCGCGTGACCGGCTATCAGGATGCACCCCAATTCCTGCAGTCTCTGAAAAATACCGGCCTTTAAATATCCCCATATAAATAAGGGAGCGCGATGTCCGATTTGAACGACCCAAGGGTGCTTTTTGCTGCCGAGCGCACATTGCTCGCCTGGAACCGCACCAGCCTCTCCTTGATGGCATTCGGTTTCGTCATCGAGCGTTTTGGACTGTTCGTCTCCATTCTGATGCCGCAACACAACGTGCCGTTGCAAAGGAGCATATCCTTCTGGACCGGGATCGCCTTTGTTCTGCTCGGCGTGTTCGTCGCCGTCAGCTCTACCCTGCAACATCGGAAAGTGCTTCGCACCCTCAAGCCCGCCGAGATTCCGGAAGGCTACCAAACAGATCTCGGCGTCATCAGCAACGTGCTGGTCGCAGCCTTGGGCATCGTCCTGGTGGTTTATTTCTTTCGCGGCATCTAACTCGCTGCAAACAGGGTGTTTTTTCGTAATTCCATCGAAACGGTGGACAATCTCACCTATTTTCGGCAAACTTCGCTCCCCATGAAGAACATCCTGGTACTACACGGCCCCAATCTGAACCTGCTCGGCACACGCGAGCCGGGAGTGTATGGTCATGTCACATTGGACGAAATTAACGCCAAGTTGTCGGCACAAGCCGAAACGAAAGGCGCAAAACTGGCGCACCTCCAAAGCAATGCCGAAGCGGCGCTGGTAGACCGGATCCAGCAGGCACGAACTGACGGCACGGATTTCATCATCATCAATCCGGCAGCGTTCACCCATACCAGCGTCGCGATCCGCGATGCATTGGCGGCGGTAGCCATCCCTTTCGTTGAAGTGCACCTTTCCAATGTCCACGCCCGCGAGGCGTTCCGCAAGGAATCCTATTTCTCCGACATCGCTGTCGGGGTCATCAGCGGCCTGGGCGCAACAGGTTATGAACTCGCATTGCAATTCGCATTACAACATTCTGTAAGGAGCTAAAAATGGACCTACGCAAACTGAAAACACTGATCGAACTGGTTGAAAGCTCGGGCATCGCCGAACTGGAACTGACCGAGGGCGAAGAGCATGTGCGCATCTCCCGCTCCAGTTCGGTTGCCGCTCCCATGCAGCAATTCTATGCCGCCGCCCCGCAGGCAACCGCCCCGGCTGCTGCTGTGAGCGCCGCTCCGGCTGCGCCCGCCGCCCCGGAAGGCCATGTGGTCAAGTCCCCCATGGTCGGCAGTTTCTACCGTTCCCCGTCCCCCGGCGCCAAAGCGTTCGTGGATATCGGTCAATCGGTCAACGCAGGCGACACCCTGTGCATCATCGAAGCGATGAAGCTGCTGAACGAGATCGAATCCGACAAGGCCGGCGTGATCAAGGCCATCCTCGTGGAAAACGGCCAGCCGGTTGAGTTTGGTCAACCATTGTTCATCATAGGGTGAAATCATGATTAAAACTTACACCAATACCATGACCGTTTCGGCGGAGACTAACGTGAACGAAGGGAACGTTAAGGCGCAAAGCGCCGGCCGTAACCAAAACGGCCAGCCGGTCGGGTTCGGTCAACCCCTGTTCATCATTGGCTAAATCATCATGGCCGTATTTACGCGCAAGCCCAGAACAGCCGCACCGCCGGAGACACCCGTTATGTTTGAAAAGATCCTTATAGCCAATCGAGGCGAGATCGCGCTGCGTATCCAGCGCGCCTGCCGCGAAATGGGCATCAAGACCGTCGCGGTGCATTCCGAAGCGGATGCCGAAGCCAAGTATGTGAAGCTGGCGGACGAGTCCGTCTGTATCGGCCCGGCCCCCTCCAGCCAGAGTTACCTGCATGTCCCGGCCATCATCAGCGCCGCGGAAGTGACCGATGCCCAGGCCATCCATCCCGGTTACGGCTTCCTGTCCGAAAATGCCGATTTTTCCGAGCGCTGTGAAAAATCAGGTTTCGTGTTCATCGGTCCGCGCGCCGAGACCATCCGCCTGATGGGCGACAAGGTTTCCGCCAAGAACGCCATGAAGAAGGCCGGTGTACCCGTGGTACCCGGCGTGGACGGTGCCCTGCCGGACGATCCGGCCGAGATCATGCGTATCGCCAAATTCATCGGCTACCCGGTCATCATCAAGGCGTCGGGCGGCGGCGGCGGACGCGGCATGCGCGTGGTGCACACCGAAGCCGCTCTGCTCAACGCGGTGACCATGACCAAGACCGAAGCGCAGGCCGCATTCAACAACCCCATGGTGTACATGGAGAAGTTCCTCGAGAACCCTCGCCACATCGAGATCCAGGTGCTGGCCGACCAGCACGGCAACGCGGTGTTCCTGGGCGAGCGCGATTGCTCCATGCAGCGCCGCCACCAGAAAGTCATCGAGGAAGCGCCGGCTCCGCATCTGAACACCAAACTGCGCGACAAGATCGGCGAACGTTGTGCGGAAGCCTGCCGCAAGATCGGCTACCGCGGCGCCGGCACCTTCGAGTTCCTGTACGAGAACGACGAGTTCTACTTCATCGAGATGAACACACGCGTGCAGGTCGAACATCCGGTCACCGAGATGATCACCGGCATCGACATCGTACAGCAGCAGATCCGCATCGCCGCCGGCGAGAAGCTGCCGTTCCGCCAGAAGGACATCCAGTTCCGCGGCCATGCCGTCGAGTGCCGCGTCAACGCCGAGCATCCTTACACCTTCGTGCCCTCGCCCGGACGCATCACCAACTGGCATGTACCCGGCGGCCCCGGCATCCGCGTCGATTCGCATGTGTACAACAACTATTTCATTCCGCCGCATTACGATTCCATGATCGGCAAGATCATCGCTTATGGCGACACGCGCGACCAGGCCATCGCCCGCATGCGTACTGCGCTGTCGGAGATGGTGGTCGAAGGCATCAACACCAACATCCCGCTGCATCAGGAGTTGATGAACGATGCAGCATTCGTTCGCGGCGGCACCAGCATCCATTATCTGGAACACAAGCTGGCAGAGAAGTCGAAAGGCAAGTAAGCGTGCCCTGGCTTACGCTGTCCGTGCGCGCCGAGGCAAACTATGCTGAAGCGCTGAGCGAGGCGCTACTGGCGCACGGCGCGCTCTCCGTGGACATGCTGGATGCGGATGCGGACACGCCCGATGAACAGGCCATCTTCGGCGAACCCGGCGAACCCACTTCCGCTGTATGGCAGCACAACCTGGTCAACGCACTGTTCGAAAACGATGCCGACGTTGCAGGCATCCTGCAAGCCAGTTGCGATGACATCGGCCTCGCCGCCCTTCCCGAGCATCGCGTCGAAACGCTGGAAGAAAACGACTGGGTGCGCCTGACGCAGGCTCAGTTCGACCCCATCCGCATCTCGCAACGCCTGTGGATCGTGCCTACCTGGCACACTCCCGCCGATCCTGCCGCCATCAACATCGCGCTCGACCCCGGCCTCGCCTTCGGCACCGGCAGCCATCCGACCACACGGCTGTGCCTGCGCTGGCTGGACGAAAACATCAAGGGCGGCGAGACCGTGCTCGATTACGGTTGCGGCTCCGGCATTCTCGCCATCGCCGCCATGAAGCTGGGCGCGGGCAGCGCTGTCGGTGTGGATGTCGATGCGCAGGCGGTAAAATCCAGCCGCGATAATGCTGCGGCAAACCAGGTAAGCGCAGACTTCTTCCTGCCGGAAGGCAAAGTGCTCGACCAGCACGACGTGGTCGTCGCCAACATCCTCACCAATCCGCTGCGCGCATTGGCTCCGTTATTGGCCAGCGCCACCAGGAGCGGCGGACGCATCGTGCTGTCCGGCATCCTGGCCGAACAGGCCGATGACGTGATGCGCATCTATGCACAATGGTTTGACCTTGCGCCTGCCGTATTGGAAGATGGCTGGTGTTGCTTGTCCGGAATGAAAAGATGACTGCGATCACGCAATGTCCCGAATGTGGCACACGCTTCAAGGTAACCGACGCGCAGCTGGAAGCGCATGAGGGCCTGGTGCGTTGCGGACATTGCCATGAAGTGTTCGACGCAGACAAGCACCTGCACAACAGCGAACCCAGCCCCCAGCTCAGCCTGCCCATCGAGCCCGAGTTGGCAGCACACGAGGTCGATCTCAGCCCCATTCCCAACGTGCCCGAGCTCGAGCCGGAACCGACCACCCTGGCACAGCAAGTGCAGTTCGTCGAAGAACTTACCGACGAAGTGCTGGAGATGCCGCCGCGCAAGATCAACTGGCTGGGAATGCTGGCATCTTTGCTGTTGACGCTGACCTTGCTCGCGCAATTCGCCTATTTTTACCGCATCGATATCGGCACACAGTTGCCGGGCCTCAAGCCACTGCTCGAGGATTACTGCGAATTGCTCCAATGCACCGTCACACTGCCGCAGAATGCCGACCTGATCGTCATCGAGTCGTCCGAGCTGGAATCCGACCCCGATCATGCCAACATCGTCACCCTGCACGTCCTGGTCCACAACAAGGCATCCTACCCCCAGGCCTATCCCAGCCTCGAACTCACGCTCACCAGCATCCAGGACCAATCCATCGCGCGGCGCGTGTTCCTGCCTGCGGATTACCTGAAAGCGGGAGAAGACGAGAAACAGGGTTTCCCGGCCAAACGGGACCTGGACATCAAGCTGCATCTGGACACCACCGATCTCAAACCGGCCGGTTATCGCTTGTTCCTTTTCTACCCGCAGTGAAACTTCCGGTATAATCCGTCCGCCGTTCAAACCGACCGGGAGAGCGTGCCCACCAGGCCGATAATTGCCCGGGGCACCGCCGAAGGCGCAACACCCGTAACCGCTCAGGCACAAGAACCAGTCGGAACAGGCAAATCTGGAGAGCGCCGGCTAGACCGGCCACCGAAGGGGCACGCGACGCAAGTTGCAATCTCTCAGGTATCGAGGACAGATGGGGCGAAGCAGCATTGGCTGCTTCGCCTTTTTTATTTTTTAGTTACGACTAACCTGAAGGTCAGTCTCCACTGAAACTTCGTTTGGAAAGCAAATCATGACAGCGCTCAAGCAGACCCCTTTAAATGCAGCACACCGCGCCATGGGCGCAAAGATGGTGGATTTCGGCGGCTGGGACATGCCGGTGAATTACGGTTCGCAGATCGACGAGCACCATCAGGTGCGCAACGATTGCGGCATGTTCGACGTCTCGCACATGCGCGTGGTCGACATGAAGGGGGCCGGCGTGCGCCAGTTCCTGCGTTACCTGCTGGCTAACAACGTGGATAAATTGACCATGCCGGGCAAGGCGCTGTATTCGGCCATGTTGCGTCCGGATGGCCACGTGATCGACGACCTGATCGTCTACTTCATGACCGAGGAGTGGTTCCGCATCGTGGTGAACGCCGGCACCGCCGACAAGGACATCGCCTGGATGAAGGCGCAGGCCGCAGCTCATGCTCCCGGTCTGGACATCGCCGACCATCCCGAACTGGCGATGATCGCCGTGCAAGGCCCTCATGCCCGGCAAAAAGTCTGGGAAGCGCTGCCCGGCAGCGAGGAATTGAGTGCAGGCCTGGTTCCTTTCAGCGCAGTGGAGATGGGCGCGATGTTCATCGCGCGCACCGGCTACACCGGCGAAGACGGTTTCGAGATCATGCTTCCGGCCAAGGCCGCGACATTCTTCTGGAACACACTCGCGGAAAAAGGCGTGAAGCCCATCGGCCTCGGTGCGCGCGACACGCTGCGTCTGGAAGCCGGCATGAACCTGTACGGTCAGGACATGGACGAGACGGTCGGTCCGCTGGAGTCTGGCTTGGCCTGGACCGTGGACCTGAAGAGCGAACGCGATTTCATCGGCAAGGCCGCGTTGCTGGCCAATCCGCCCACCAAGAAACTGGTCGGCCTGGTGCTGCTGGATCGCGGCGTGCTGCGCGGCCATCAGCACGTCAAGACCGCGCATGGCGATGGCGAGATCACCAGCGGCAGCTTCTCCCCCACGCTGGAGAAATCCATCGCGCTGGCGCGCGTGCCGAACGGCGTGCAGATCGGCGACACGGTGCACGTCGAGATCCGCGACAAATTGTTGAACGCAAAAGTAGTGAAGTACCCGTTTGCCCGCAACGGCAAGGGCCTGATTTAATTTTCTAGAGGACATGACCATGAGCAACCCCAGCAACCTGAAATACACCGCCTCCCACGAATGGGTCAAAACCGAAGCCGACGGCAGCATTACCGTCGGCATCACCCAGCATGCACAGGAACTGCTGGGCGACATGGTGTTCGTCGAAGCGCCCGCCGCGGGGCGCAAGCTGAAAGCCAAGGAGGAGTGCGCCGTGGTGGAATCGGTGAAAGCCGCCGCCGACGTGTATGCCCCCGTGTCCGGCACGGTGACCGCTGCCAACGGCGAGCTGGATTCCGCACCGGAAGCCATCAACGGCGATCCCTATGGTGCCTGGATCTTCAAGATGAAGCCGGAAAATGCGGCCGATGTCGCCGCGCTGCTGGATGCGACCGCTTATCAAGCCGTTGTCGATAGCGAAGCACATTAGGGCAGGATTTAGGAACTGGGATTTTGGATTTGGAAAACCAATTCTTCGATCCTCGTTCCGAATCCTCGCCATCCTTGCCAAATCCTAAATCCCAGATCCTAAATCCTATGTCAGATCAATTCGTAAATCGCCACAACGGCCCCAGCGCGCAAGACGTTCAAGCCATGCTGAAGAAGATCGACGCGCCCTCGCTCGACGCACTGATCGACCAGACCGTGCCTGCCGCCATCCGCCTGAGGAAACCGCTGAACCTGCCGGACGGCATGAGCGAACACGCTTTCCTGCAACACTTGCGCGGCATCGCGGCGAAGAACAAGTTGTACAAGAGTTACATCGGCCTGGGCTATTACGACACCGTGGTGCCGCCGGCGATCCAGCGCAACGTGCTGGAGAATCCCGGTTGGTACACCGCCTACACGCCTTACCAGGCGGAGATCGCACAAGGCCGCCTGGAAGCGCTGCTGAATTTTCAGACCATGATCATGGACCTGACCGGCATGGAGATCGCCAACGCTTCACTGCTGGATGAAGCGACTGCGGCAGCCGAGGCAATGCACATGCTGCACGGGCTGCGTTCGCGCGAGGATGCAGCGGCCGGCAAGAACAGTTTCTTCGTGTCGAACGAGTGTTTTCCGCAGACCATCGAATTGCTGAAGACACGCGCCAAACCGCTCGGCATCGAGCTGGTGATCGGCGACTTCAAGAGCGTCACACTGAACGACAAACTGTACGGCGCCTTGCTGCAATACCCGACCGCCGACGGCACCGTGCATGACTATGCCGACTTCGTGAAACGCGCCAAGACACATGGCATGACCATCGCGGTCGCGGCCGACATTCTGAGTCTGGTGTTGCTCACGCCGCCCGGCGAATGGGGTGCGGACGTGGTGCTAGGCTCGACACAGCGCTTCGGGGTGCCGATGGGCTATGGTGGCCCGCACGCCGCCTACTTTGCCTGTCGCGATGCGCACAAGCGCTCGATGCCGGGCCGCATCATCGGTGTATCGGTCGACGCCGACGGCAACCCTGCCCTGCGCATGGCACTGCAGACACGCGAACAGCACATCCGCCGCGAGAAGGCCACCTCCAACATCTGCACCGCGCAGGCATTGCTGGCGATCATGGCCAGCATGTATGCGGTTTATCACGGTGCCGAGGGACTGCGCGCCATCGCATCGCAAGTTCACCGTTCTGCAGCATCGCTGGCAGATGAATTGAAGAAGCTGGGCTATACCGTGGCCGACGGCGTGTTCTTCGATACGCTGAAACTGATGCACACCGACAACGTGAAAATCCACGCACTGGCCGATGCTGCCCGGATCAACTTCCGCTACGCCGGCGATGGACTCAGCATCGCGCTCGACCAGACCACTTCGGTCGACGATCTCAACGCCATCCTCGCCGTGTTCGCACAGGCTGCAGGCAAGGCCGCACCCGCGCTCACCGCCACGCAGATCTCTGCCCAGACGCTGCTCGCGAAGCCGCGGTCATCGGCCATCCTGAGTCATCCCGTATTCAACAGCTACCACTCCGAAACCGAGATGATGCGCTACATCAAGCGGCTGGAGAACAAGGACCTGTCGCTGACGCACTCGATGATCTCGCTGGGTTCCTGCACCATGAAGCTCAATGCGGCTTCCGAGATGCTGGCGCTGACCTGGCCTGAATTCGCCAACCTGCATCCGTTCGTGCCGCTGGAACAGGCCGAGGGCTACCAGGAAGTCATCGCAGGACTCAATGCAGCGCTGACCGAGATCACCGGCTTCGCCCAGATGAGTTTCCAGCCCAACAGCGGCGCGTCCGGCGAATATGCCGGCCTGCTGGTGATCCAGGCCTACCATCGTTCGCGCGGCGAAGACCAGCGCAACGTGGTGCTGATCCCCTCCTCTGCACACGGCACCAACCCGGCCAGCGCAGCGATGGCGGGACTCGATATCGTGGTGGTGAAGTGCGACAGCAAGGGCAACATCGACGTTGACGACCTGCGCGCCAAAGCCGAAGAACACAAAGCCGACCTGTCCTGCCTGATGGTGACCTATCCCAGCACGCACGGCGTGTATGAAGAGTCGATCCGCGACATCACCGCGATCATCCATGCCAACGGCGGCCAGGTGTACATGGACGGCGCCAACATGAACGCACAGGTGGGACTCACCAGCCCCGGCAACATCGGCGCGGACGTGTGCCACCTCAACCTGCACAAGACCTTCGCCATTCCGCACGGCGGTGGCGGACCGGGCGCCGGCCCCATCGGTGTGGCGGAGCACCTGACGCCGTTCCTGCCATCGCACCCGGTGGTCAAGGTTGGCGGTGCGCAAGGCATCCACGCGGTGTCTGCCGCACCCTACGGCAGCGCGCTGATCCTGCTGATCTCCTACGGCTACATCAAGATGATGGGCGGCAAGGGACTGACCGAGGCGACCAAGATGGCGATCTTGAATGCCAACTACATCAAGGAATCGTTGAAGGACAGTTATGCCACCCTGTACAGCGGCAGCAACGGCCGCTGCGCGCACGAGATGATCCTCGACTGCCGCGATTGGAAGAAGGACGGCGTGGAAGTGGCCGACATCGCCAAGCGCCTGATGGACTTCGGCTTCCATGCGCCGACCACCTCCTTCCCGGTGGTAGATACGCTGATGGTGGAACCGACCGAAAGCGAATCGAAGGCCGAGCTGGATCGTTTCTGCGATGCCATGATCGCCATCCGCAAGGAGATCGACGAAGTCATCGCCGGCCGCTCCGACAAGAAGGACAACATCCTCAAGCATGCGCCGCATACCGCGAAATCGGTCTGCGCCAACGAGTGGCAGCGTCCCTACTCGCGCGAACAGGCTGCCTTCCCGTTGCCCTGGGTGCGCGAGAATAAATTTTGGCCCAGCGTGGCACGGGTGGATAATGTGTACGGCGACAAGAACCTGGTTTGTGCTTGTCCGCCTGTTTCGTCATACGCCTGAGCAACGGGCAACCCGGATGCCGCCAGAACGGGATCCGGGTCTTTCAAAATCTCCCGGATTGCATTGCATTCCGTCCGGGCGACAAGCTGAGGAGAATCCAACATGACCAAAGATACAGCCAAAAAACCTGCCACCACACTCGGTGGTGCACCCGTCACCCTGTTCGGCACATTTCCCGGCGCGGGCCAACAGGCCCCGGATTTCACGCTGGTGGACAAGGATCTGAAGGACGTTTCGCTGCAGAACTTCGCCGGCAAGCGCAAGGTGCTCAACATCGTGCCCAGCCTCGACACTGCCGTATGCGCCACTTCGACGCGCAAGTTCAACGAAGCTGCCGGCAAACTGAACAACACAGTGGTGCTGGTGATCTCCGCCGACCTGCCCTTCGCGATGAACCGCTTCTGCGTGGCGGAAGGCTTGCAGAATGTCGTCACGCTGTCGCTGATGCGCGGCCGCGATTTCATGCGCAACTACGGCGTGAAGATCGCCGACACCGCATTGGCCGGTTTGACTGCGCGGGCCGTGCTGGTGCTGGATGACAAGGACAAGATCATCCATGCCGAGCTGGTGGACGACATCAAACACGAACCGAACTACGACGCGGCACTGGCCGCGCTCGACAAGAGCGAGCAAGTGGCAGCCCCTTGATCTTGTCGGAACCGGCGTTTCTCCTTGGCTTTTCCATCCTTCCTTTTGGTGTGCCATTTCGGCGAAACGATGTGCGCCAGCACATCGTTTCGCCGCTGAGAAATCCGGGATCTCCGCATCATGGATCTGGCTCATCCTGTTGACCACCACCTCGTAGCCGGATTTTTGCTGATAGCGAATCTGCACAAATCATGGCGGATATGCCTGCCCGCTGCGGTACTGTCGCTGCTCACCTTTCCGGTCGGCACCCTGATCGGCATCTATTACCTCTGGTACTACTTCAAGCACGAGCAAGTCCGTTGATTGCAAGGCCCTGCGATTAGCCTCCCCGTTCGTTGTACCATGCTGTTTCAATCTGCGGAGATGGCATGAGCACACAAAACCCGGCCAAAAATCCAACACACGCTCCCGTCTGGCACAGCCTGCCTGCACAGGATGCGCTGGCAGCCCTTGAAGCATCACATGACGGCCTGTCTTCTGCCGAGGCGGCAAAACGCCTGCAACAATACGGCCCGAACCGGCTGACGCCGCCACCGCGGCGCGGGCCGCTGATGCGTTTCCTGCTGCAATTCCACAATGTGCTGATCTATGTGCTGCTGGCAGCGGCATTCGTCACAGCCTTGCTGGCGCACTGGGTGGATACCAGTGTGATCGTCGGCGTGGTGGCAATCAACGCTGTCATCGGCTTCATCCAGGAAGGCAAGGCGGAGCAGGCCATGGAAGCCATCCGCCGCATGCTGTCGCCCGAGGCCACCGTGTTGCGCGGTGGCAAACGCGTCGTGGTCGCAGCAGAGACGCTGGTGCCCGGCGACATCGTGCTGCTGCAATCCGGCGACAAGGTACCCGCCGACCTGCGTCTGCTGAACACCAAGAATCTGTGTATCGAAGAGGCCTCACTGACGGGCGAATCCGCCGCCATTGAAAAAGAGGTTGCCGCCACGGACGTGCATGCCGTGCTGGGCGACCGCTACTGCATGGCCTATTCCAGCACGCTGGTGGTGTACGGGCAGGGTGTGGGCGTGGTGGTGGCTACCGCCGACGCCACCGAGATCGGGCGCATCAGCACCATGCTGGAAGAGGTGAAGACCATGACCACGCCATTGCTGCGGCAGATGGAGGCGTTCAGCCGCTGGCTGACTTTCGCCATCATGGCGCTGGCCGCGGTCACGTTCCTGTTCGGCTGGTTGGTGCATCACTTCGACCTCGGCGACATGTTCCTTGCCGCCGTGAGCATGGCGGTGGCGGCGATCCCCGAGGGTTTGCCTGCCGTGCTCACCATCACGCTGGCGCTCGGTGTGCAGCGCATGGCCAGACACAGCGCCATCGTGCGCCGCCTGCCTGCGGTGGAGGCGCTAGGCTCGGTCACCACCATCTGCACCGACAAGACCGGCACTCTGACCAGAAATGAAATGACCGTACAGCGTGTGATCACGTCAACACAGGTGTTCGGGGTGAGCGGTAGCGGCTATGCCCCGCACGGTGGCTTCGCCATCGGCGACAAGGAGACAGACCTGAGCGGATATACGCATGTACTGGATCTGATGCGCACCGGCCTGCTTTGCAACGATGCACAGCTGCACGAAGACGCCGGGCAGTGGCATATCACGGGCGATCCGACCGAGGGGGCGCTGATCCCGCTGGCACTGAAAGCCGGGCTGGATGCCCGGTTCGAGCATGGTGCGTTGCCGCGCACCGACCACATCCCGTTCGAATCGGAACATCGCTTCATGGCGACGCTGCACCACGACCACAACGGGCATGCCTTCATCTTCGTGAAAGGAGCCGTGGAACAGGTGCTGGCGATGTGCCACCGCCAGCGCGGCGGCGGCGATGACGAACCGCTCGATCTGCCGTACTGGCACACGCAGATGGCCGCGACCGGCGCGGTCGGACAGCGGGTGCTGGCGCTGGCGATGAAGGCGGTCGACGAAGGGCAGCGAGTGCTGAATTTCGCCGACATGCAAGGCGGTTTCACCTTGCTCGGCATGGTCGGCATCAGCGACCCGCCGCGCGACGAAGCCATCGCTGCCGTGCGCGAATGCCGCACTGCGGGCATCCGAGTCAAGATGATCACCGGCGACCATGCCGACACCGCACGCGCCATCGCCGCGCAGATCGGTATCGGTAACGGTCGCGTGCTGACCGGTAGCAAACTGGATGATCTCGATGACGAGGCACTGCGCAAGGCGGTAAACGAAGTGGATGTGTTCGCGCGTGCCAGCCCGGAACACAAGTTGCGCCTGGTGACGGCGCTGCAAGCCAACGGCGAGATCGTGGCAATGACCGGTGACGGGGTGAACGACGCCCCCGCGCTGAAGCGCGCCGATATCGGCGTGGCGATGGGGATGAAAGGCACGGAGGTAGCCAAGGAAGCAGCGGAGATGGTGCTGGCCGACGACAACTTCGCCACCATCGCGCACGCGGTACGGGAAGGCCGTACCGTGTACGACAATATCAAAAAAGCCATCGTTTTCATCATGCCGACCAACGGCGGCGAAGCAGGCATCGTGCTGGTTGCGATCCTGTTCGGCATGGCGCTGCCGCTGACGCCGGTGCAGATACTGTGGGTGAACATGGTGACCGCCGTGACGCTGGCGCTGGCGCTGTCGTTCGAAAAGGCCGAACCGGAAGTGATGCGCCGTGCACCGCGCGCTGCCGACGAGTCCATTCTGTCCGGCTTCATGATCTGGCGCATCAGCTTCGTCTCCGCATTGCTGGCACTGGGCACGATAGCCCTGTTCCTGTGGGAACTGGCGCGCGGTGCCAGTCTGGAAGCGGCTCGCACGTTAGCAATCAACGCGCTGGTGATGGGCGAGATCGCCTACCTGTTCAATTGCCGCTACCTGCTGGCACCGGTGCGCAGCTGGCAGGACCTGGTCGGCAACCGCTATGTACTGCTCAGCATCACCGTACTGCTTGTGGCCCAGCTGGCCTTTACCTATCTGCCTTTCATGCAGAAGCTGTTCGGCGTGGTCGCGATCGATGCGATAGCCTGGGCATCGATCGCGGGCTTTGGCGTGCTGCTGTTTTGCGTGGTCGAGATCGAGAAAATGTGGCTCAAGCGTCAGAGTCGCTGACGCAGAACGCGGGGGCTTTGCCAGTCCTGCCATATCCCACCAGATCCGATGCGGATATGCCTCGACACGATATCCCCCTTGCATGGCTCTATATTAACGGTGAACTAATTCGCTTCTTCAATATGAATTAACATCCCGCACATATGCTCCCATTATCCGGGATAGGATCGCATCACCGCCAGCAACAGGGCAACAAGAACGCATGTCAGATCTCCGGAAAGATGCAGGCAATCGAACGCCGATGTGTCAGTCATGGCGCCACCGTTGAATACTGGACTGCCGATTGCAACGCATTGCTATCCATGCAACTAAAACGTCGTGGACCCTGTGCGGTACAATCCGCACCGCTAACAAGAGGAGAGACTGCATGTCCACGACGATACTGGTCATAGGGTTGATGGTGTTCTTAGCCCATTTTCTGTCGCTGCAGTTCCGCAGGACCAACATTCCGGATGTGCTGGTGCTGATGATGCTCGGCATCCTGATCGGTCCGCTGCTGGGCGTGGTATCGCCCGAGGATTTCGGACGCGTCGGCTCGCTGATCGCAACTATCGCGCTGGTGGTGATCCTGTTCGAAGGCGGCACTTCGCTGAACCTGGACATCCTGGGCAAATCACTGGGTACCATCGGGCTGTTGTCCTTCACCTGTTTTTTTCTCACCGTTGCCATCGTCACACTGATCGGACTATTCGCACTCCAGTTGACGCTGCTGCCCGCCATGCTGCTTGGCGTCACCCTGGGTGGATCGGCCCCGGCGGTGGTGATACCGATGGTTGCGGCGCTGCAGTTGTCCGAGAAAAGCTCCACCGTGCTGATCCTGGAATCGGCCCTGACAGACGTGCTATGCATCGTCGGCGTATTCGCGTTGCTGCAGATTCACACGCAAGGCGGGGTCGAGCCCGGCAAGCTGGTCGGCAGCGTGCTGGCTTCACTGGTCTTTGCCGCCGTCATCGGTGTGCTGGGTGGCATCGGCTGGCTGCTGGTGCTGGGCAAGGTGCGCGATTTCCCCAACACCATTTCGTCCACATTGGCCTATGCATTTATCGTCTACGGCCTGACCGAGTTGCTGGGATTCTCGGGTGCGGTCGCATCGCTGACGCTGGGCATCACGTTGACCAATTTCGAAAAATTCGGCCTGCACCGCATCTCGAACGTCGAACAGAAGCTGGTGCCGCTAAATGAAGTCGACCTGGTTTTTTATCGCGAGGCAGTATTCCTGCTCAAGACCTACTTCTTCGTCTACCTCGGCATCTCCATCCGATTCGTCGATTTGCGCCTCGCGGTCGCCTCCGTGTCCATGGTGGTACTGGTCTATGCGATGCGCCTGGCGCTGACCCGCCACGTGTTCCGCGATTCCGGCTATTCCCTGCGTGACACCGCGCTGACCTCGATGATGGCGCCAAAAGGTCTGGCTGCCGCCGTACTCGCCACGCTACCGCTCAAATACGGCATCGAGGGTGGTGAAGTGATCCGTGATGTGACCTACATGGTCGTGCTGGTCAGCATCGCTGTCACTGCCCTGCTGGTGATGCTGTATCCGCTGAACCGCACCCAGCGTCTTTATGCCCGCACGTTGGGGAAGCCGTTGTAGTCGACCGCGCCGGAATCGTGAAATGGTGTCGCATGCGACCTTCCTCATGGTCATCGCGCTCACCGCCATATCACCCTTCCTGCCGAGGTGATTCTGTGGCAGGCCGTGAACCTGCCGTGGCCGCTTGAACGTGTGCGGAGCGCAAGTTGATGAAGCTCGCACGTGGCACGGTTATAATCCGCTCTCCTGTCAATTCATACATCCTGGCGACGAAATGAAAACACTGATCTGCGGTTCCATGGCTTACGACACCATCATGGTGTTCAAGGATCAATTCAAGAAACACATCCTCCCTGAGCAGATCCACATCCTCAACGTCGCTTTTCTGGTGCCGGAGATGCGCCGCGAATACGGCGGCTGTGCCGGCAACATCGCCTATAACCTGCAGTTGCTGGGCGGCCATCCGCTGATCATGGCGACGGTGGGCGACGACTTCGCGCATTACACGCAGCGGCTGGAGAAGCTCGGCCTGCCGCAAACGCATATTCGCCATGTACCGGGAAACTTCACCGGCCAGGCGTTCATCACCACCGACCTCGACGACAACCAGATCACCGCGTTCCACCCGGGCGCGATGAGCATGTCGCACCTCAACCATGTCAGCGATGCCAAGGAAGTCACCTTGGGCATCGTCTCGCCGGATGGACGCGACGGCATGATCAACCATGCGCGCGAATTCGCCGAGGCCGGCATCCCCTTCGTGTTCGATCCGGGCCAGGGCATGCCGATGTTCACCGGCAACGAATTGCTGGACTTCATCGATCAGGCCAACTTCGTCACCGTGAACGATTACGAAGCCAGGATGCTGCAGGACAAGACCGGCAAGACCCTCACCGACATCGCGCAGCGCGTCACCGCGCTGATCGTCACGCTCGGCGCCGATGGCTCGCTCATCTATGCCGACGGCAAGCAGATCGCCATCCCTACGCCGAAGCCCAAGGCCATCGTCGACCCGACCGGCTGCGGCGATGCCTATCGCGCCGGCTTGCTGCATGGCATCCAGCAAGGGTGGGACTGGGAAACCACGGGCCGCCTGGCTTCGCTGATGGGCTCGCTCAAGATCGCCAGCCGCGGCGGACAGAACCACAAATACACCCGCGCAGAACTTTCCGACCTGTACAAGCACCACTTCGGTTCCCGCATCAAATTGTAAAAGCGCAGAGACCGTCATGCCGGTTGCTGCGGCATGACGAGCAAAGGAGGCAACATGAAGATCCCGCGCATGACCGTGATCACCCTGGGTGTGTCCGACCTCGCCAATTCCACCGCCTTCTACCGCGAGATCTTTTCCACTCAACCTGTCACGCAATATGAAGGCGTCACCTTCTTCCCGCTGCCCGGTGTGTGGCTCTCGCTCTACCCGCTGGATAAACTCGCCGAGGACATCGGCATCGAGACAACAGAACCGAAGCATCATGCAGACTCCTTGCCGGCACCGCTGGTGCAAGGTGCACGCAGCGAAGCGACCGGATCATATGTTGCAGGTCGGCGCGGCAGCGCGCACGCGCCTGCACATTCCGGTCATCCGGACTTTCGCGGTGTCACTCTTGCCTACAACGCGCGCAGCAAGGAAGAGATCACCCATATCTTCGCCCGTGCCGCCGAGGCGGGCGCGCACATCGCCAAAGCGCCGCAGGACACTTTCTGGGGCGGCTACAGTGGCTATTTCTCCGACCCGGACGGGCATTACTGGGAAGTGGCGTGGGGGCCGATGTTCGACTTCTCCGAACATGGTGATCTGCGTTTCAAGGCGTGAAACAACAACTGTCTTCACAACTCTCCGCTGCCGTCCAAGCTGCGACGCAGCGTCCGTTCGCAGTGAGCAACGCGACCCCGGTTGGCGGCGGCGACATCAACGCAGCGTTCAGCCTGCAAGGCACTGACGGCTCGCGCTATTTCCTCAAACTCAACGATGCACAACATCACGCCATGTTCGCGGCCGAAGCAGCCGGGCTCGACGCCATCGCGGCGACCGACACCATTCGGGTACCGCGCCCTGTCGCACACGGGATCGCAGGCGAACAAAGCTTCCTGGTACTGGAACATCTGGAATTGAGGTCACGCGGAAATGCCGGATTGCTCGGGCAACAGCTCGCCGCCCTGCACCGTTGTACAGCGACGCGATTCGGGTTCGCGCAGGACAACTTCATCGGCACGACCCCGCAACCGAACGCCTGGAAGGACGACTGGATGGTTTTCTGGCGCGAACGGCGCCTGGGTTTCCAGTTGCAGATTGCACGGGAGAATGGCTACGGCGGCCAATTGCAAACTCTGGGCGCAGAATTGCTGGATGCCCTGCCTGCTTTTTTCAAAGGCTATGCCCCGCAGCCTTCGTTGCTGCACGGCGACTTGTGGGGCGGCAATCATGCGTTCACCGCCGACGGCACGCCTACCATCTTCGATCCCGCCGTATATTACGGCGACCGCGAGTGCGACATCGCCATGACCGAGCTTTTCGGCGGCTACCCGGCAGACTTCCACGCCGCCTACAGCGCCGCGTGGCCGCTGGATGCTGGCTATGCCAGGCGACGCGACCTCTACAACCTGTATCACATCCTCAACCACGCCAACCTGTTTGGCGGCGGATATGCGCGGCAGGCAGAACAGATGGTAAAGAGGTTATTGCTATTAATCGAGGCTGGTTGAAGATTTAGTTTGCTATTCTCGGCAATACAGTCCATAGTGCGCGCCAGCGAGTCTCAAGTGCTGTTGTTGCTGTCTGGTTAGTCTCCGTTATCTGCGGTAATCCTTCCTTCATCTTCTTGCCGTCTTGAACTTCGCCCTAGTGTGGGGCTTCGTCCCCTTTAAATGTTATTAAGGAGTTTCATCATGGCAACAGGTACAGTCAAGTGGTTCAACGATTCCAAGGGCTTCGGCTTCATCACCCCATCCAATGGCGGCGATGATCTTTTCGCCCACTTCTCTGCGATCCAGAGTTCGGGTTTCAAGACCCTGACCGAAGGTCAGCAAGTCAGCTTCGACATCACTGCCGGCCCCAAGGGTCAGCAAGCATCGAACATCCGCGCAGCGGAATAAATGGCCAGGCAAGCATGGCACTTTGCCATGCTGTCAGTCCTGACTATGAGCCCGGCATCTGCCGGGCTTTTTCTTTCTTGATTCCCGGGAGAACTGGCCATGGCCAAAGAAGAACTGCTTGAAATGAACGGCGTGGTAGACGAGATCCTGCCGGACTCGCGTTTTCGCGTGACGCTGGACAACGGTCACAAGCTCATCGCTTACAGCGCCGGCAAGATGCAAAAGCACCATATCCGTATCGTGGCCGGCGACAAGGTATCGCTGGAGCTTTCGCCCTACGACCTGAGCAAGGGACGCATCACGTTTCGCCATATCGAAGGACGCGGCCCGGCTGTCCCGCAGCAAAAACGCAGGTTCTGATCCGGTCCTACCAGTGTTTTGCCACCGGGCTGTTGCAACTCACCTGAAATAGCTGGCGATCGTCGAGCCGGATTGCCGTCATGGGGCCGCCCCACAGGCATCCGGTATCCAGCGCGATGACATTGGGCGTGACCTTCAGTCCCAGTGCGGACCAGTGGCCGAAGATGACGGTGGCTTTGCGACTCTTGCGCTCGGGCACATCGAACCAGGGCAGGAACCCGGCCGGGATGTGCTCCACCTCTCCCTTGAATTTGAACTCCATCTCGCCTTGCGGGGTGCAGATGCGCATGCGAGTGAACGCATTGACGATCACGCGCAGACGTTTGTAGCCGGCAAGACCGTCGTCCCAGGTGTGCGGTGCATTGCCATACATGCGCGCGAGAAAAGTAGCGTAATCGTCGCTGCGCAGGGCGCTTTCGACCTCCCGTGCAAGACTGGCCGCTTGTTTGACACCCCATTGCGGCAGCAAGCCGGCATGCACCAGCACGTAGTCTCCCTCTGCATACAACAGGCGTTGCTGGCGCAACCAGGCAAGCAACTCGCCACGGTCCGGGGCGCTCAATATGCCGTCCAGTGTGTCGGTGCGGTGCAGCTCGGCGGCGCCTTCGGCCACCGCCAGCAGATGCAGGTCGTGATTGCCGAGGACGGTGATGGCGCTGTCGCCCAGCGATTTGACCAGACGCAGCACTTCGAGCGAACCGGGACCGCGATTGACCAGATCACCCACCAGCCACAATCTGTCCTGCGCAGGATCGAAACGCATCTGCGCCAGCAGTAGCTGAAGTTCGGCGTAACACCCTTGGATATCGCCTACGGCATAGATCGCCATTTCTTGTTCCCGTCCGTTTATCTGTAAAATAGGGTAACAGAAAATCCTGACGCTTCGATGAAACCGATTCCAACCCGTCCGCCAGTCTTTGGCCGCATCGCCGAATATTGACCGATGCTGTTCAATTCCTACAGCTTCATCTTCCTGTTTCTGCCCATCGTGTTGTTGGGCTTCTATCAATTGGCGCGCATCCATCATGCGTATGCCGCCGCCTGGCTGGCGATCTCGTCGCTGGTCTTCTACGGTTACTGGAATCCGGCTTATGTCGGCTTGCTGCTCGGTTCGATCGTCTGCAACTACGCCTTCGGCACCTGGATCGCCAAGGCTGGCGTGCAGCACGCTGCCGCGCGCAAGAAACGGGTGCTGGTCTTTGCCATCGCCGCCAACCTGCTGTTGCTGGGCTACTACAAATATGCGAACTTTTTCCTTTCCAGCGCGAATAGCCTGACCGGCTCGCATCTGCCGCTGGGTGACATCATCCTGCCGCTCGGTATCTCGTTCTTCACCTTCACGCAGATCGCCTTTCTGGTGGATACCTACCAAGGCAAGGTCAAGGAATACAACTTCATCCATTACGTGTTGTTTGTGACTTACTTTCCGCACCTGATCGCGGGGCCGGTGCTGCACCACAAGGACATGATGCCGCAGTTCGCGCACAACGCAACCTACCGCATCGATTGGGACAATGTCGCCACCGGGTTGCTGCTGTTCACGCTGGGGCTGTGCAAGAAAGTGCTGTGGGCGGATTCGATCGCACCCTACGCCACTGCCATTTTCGACGGCGCCCAGCACGGCATGGCGACCGGCACACTGCCGACGATCTACGAGGCCTGGTCGGGCGCGCTGGCCTACACGCTGCAGATCTATTTTGATTTTTCCGGCTACACCGACATGGCACTGGGCATCGCGCTTATGTTCAATATCCGCCTGCCGATCAACTTCAATTCGCCGTACAAATCCACTAGCATCATCGAGTTCTGGCGGCGCTGGCACATCACGCTCTCCACTTTCCTGCGCGACTACCTGTACATCCCGCTGGGCGGCAACCGCCACGGCAAGCTGCGCCGCTATACCAACCTGATGACCACCATGCTGCTGGGCGGTCTGTGGCATGGCGCCGGATGGACCTTCGTGCTCTGGGGTGCGTTGCACGGCGCCTATCTCGTCATCAACAACCTGTGGCGCGAGATGGTGTCGGAACGGTTCCTGCGCTGGGTACCCAATTGGCTGGGCGCGCTGGCTGGCGGTGTGCTCACGTTCATCGCAGTCGTGGCAGCCTGGGTGATGTTCCGCGCGGGCAACCTGGCGCAGGCACTGGTCATGTTGAAAGCAATGTTCGGCATCGCCGCTCGTCCGATCTCGTTTGATGCAGTCATGCATGGCAACCTGCTTTTGCTCACCGACATGTCGGGACGCGAACTGCTGCGTTTGCTGGTTCCCGGATTGCTGTGGGTATGGCTGTTGCCAAATTCGACGCGCATCCGGTTCATCAGGGGTAGCACGCCGCTGGCCGTGCTGCAGGCCATCGTGGTGCTTGGCATGTTGTATCTGGTATTAGACCAGTTCGGCAGCTACAGTCCCTTCCTCTATTTCCAGTTCTGACATGAGACACGCCAAGTACTTTTCCATCTTCGTATTCATCGCCGTAATGGGCTATGGGGCAGTGGCCTTCTATTTCTTGCCGCTGGCGACTTTCCAGGGCGAACTGACGCGCATGGGTCTCGTGCCCGAAACACTGTTCGGCTGGACCAAACCGCAACCGTCGATCGACCCGAAGTGGATGCAGCAGTCCTCGATGAAAGAAGCCGATGTGCTGGTCATCGGCGACAGCTTTTCCGATGGCCGGGTATGGCAGACCGTGTTGACGCAACATGGCTTGAAGGCGCGCACCGAATCATGGGACAGCATGCGCGGCGTATGCGCCGATTTCATGCCTTGGCTGCGTGCCCAAGGTTTTGCAGGTAAGTATGTAGTGCTGGAATCCATCGAGCGCAACCTGGTGGATGACCTGAGCAAATCGGTTACCTGCCAAGAAATGCAATATCATCCAAACCGGATGACGGATGCTCCACGCTTCCCGCCTCCTGTTTCGTTCAATGTGAATCAGGGTAACTACGCTGGTAAGCTGTCGACTGGCATAGAAACCTGGTTGAATGTCCTGAAATATGAGCGACTGAGCCGCTCACCCGACTTCAAGACCTGGCTGCTGCCCAACGATGTGAAGATGGCACGCATACCGAACGGCTGTGAATTATTCAGTCACGCACGCTGTAATGATGCGTTATTTCTGAGCTATGACAAGCCGGGAGAAATTGGTGAAGGTGTACTGGCAGATATTGAAAAGCTGAATGCACGCTTAAGCGGCGTTAAGGCAATCTGGGTCTTCGTGCCCAACAAGAGCACAGCCTACCTGTACCCGGACAAGCAGTTCTGGAACAAAGCCGAGCAACGCTTCCGTGCCCCCAACTTGCTGCGTATGACACAGCAGGCTATCCAGAATAAGACCGTAGATCTTTATCTCGGAAACAACACACATTTCTCTACCACGGGATATTTGCTGATGGGTACAGAGATATTCAAGTCGATTCAGCAGGAACGGCCACCGTCGCGCTAGTTTCCTTCATGCCATTCTCCGCGACCGGGCATCGGGTCCCACGCCTCGATATCTTCCAGCGGATAGTTATAGCGCAAGGCATAGCCCAGACGACGCAGCTTGCCCAGCCAGGATGAGCGCACGCAATTGTACGGATTGCCCGCGGTCTTGCCGCCGTCCGGATTTCTGAGTGACGGCAGGTATAAACGATGAAACTCGATCTGGGTGACGCCCCACTTCATCACGAAGATGCGGCCGCCCAGATTGTGCTTGATGCGCCCGGTACTCTTGCAGCCGAAATGATAGAAGCGGCTGGCGCCAACGATGCGGAAATTGCGGCAGCCCGCCACCCAGTACTTCATCATCAGGTCGTCGTCGCTGCTCATCCCTGGCGAATATTCCAGGCTGTAGCCGCCGACCATGTTCCACCATTTCTTGTGAAACAGCGTCGGCTGCGAGGCCGCGCCTTCCTTGTCATCGCGCCCGTCCGCCATGTATCCCTGCAGAAACTTCGCTTCATCGAAGGTGTCCGGTGACGCGCCGAAGTCCTGCTTGATGATGACCTCGCTGCTGCCGATCTCGGGCTGGATGAGCGTACCGAAGAACAAGGCCAAATCGGAATCTACGGACTCGATCGCCGCAACAAAGGCCGTGTCCCAGCCCGGTGCGGCCACCATGTCGTCGTTCATGAACAACACCCAGTCATGCCTTGCTTGCGCCACCACGTGATTCACCGCCAGACAGACGCCGACGTTCTTGGCACTCTGTGTGTATTTGATGCCCTCCGATTTGACCCATTCCAGCGAACCATCCGTGCCTTCGTTCAGATGCACCAGTATCTCGTGTTCAAATTTGGAGTGCCGTCTCAGACTCTCTACGCAGAGCTTCAGATAAGCTAAGTTGTTCCAGCTGGGGATGACGATGCTAAACATGAAAATGCCCTTATTCCGGTTTGTGCACGACGATCTGCACGCCGTAGTGAACGTTGTAACAAGCCGCAAGCAGCACGGCAACGGTAAAACCATAGAATGCCGTAGCCATGGTCAGATTTAAAAACTCGACAGTCACTCCAAATACCAGGATTCCGCTCACGAATGCGATGCCTAATATTCCGGCACGCCTGACCTCTCTCAATGTCGACTTGGTCGCCCGCCAGAATAGACCAAACGGTACGAAATAACTGGCCAGCAAAGCAGCCAAGCCGAATATGCCCATCCCGGCAGCCTTGGACAAAATGTCATTATGGACTTCACCGCGCCCCAGTTCTGCTGCAAGTGGTGTGATCTTGCCTGCATCCAGCATGGGCTGCATTTCCAGGGCGAAGCCCTCCGGCCCAACACCAAAAATTGGATGATGTGCAAATATGTCCGCAGCCGCTTTGTATAACTGCCAGCGCACACCCGTCGATGTATCGCGGTTACCTTGTTCGAAGGTCGCAATATCATTGATCAGTTCATTCACACGATGCTGAAATGTACCGCTGGCAAGATATACGAATGCAATGACAAACGATGTGGCGATCAAACTGGCAGCTGCCATTTTCAGCGAGACTCTGGATGTCCTGAAATAAAAATAGATCAAAATGAACACTGGAATTGCAAACCAGCCTCCTCGCGAGCCGGATTCGAATGATGCCAATAATCCAAGCATGAAGCCCGTCACTTTCAAAAGGCGCAATAGTTTGTTGTCTCGCCCGAGCCAGTTGATGCTGAACAATGAAAGTACGCCAAAGATCAATTCAAGATCGCCGAAATGGATCAAATCCAGTGTACCTATTCCGGATCTGTTCTCGGAGCCTGCTCCCAGATCATTCGACATCATAAAACCGATGATGGCAGCCAGTGGAAATGCAACTTGCAGTACTACGAAAACGGCAGGGCGAAGGCGCTGCAACAGCAAGAACACCGGGATAGCCAGCCAGTAACGCGATGCCGCATCATATGGATGCGCTGTATAGTTTTGAAGATATGTCTGGCTGATGAGTATCGCCACCGACATCGCACACATGGAAACAGTGTAGATGGTGAACTCGCTGCGCCACATTACAGCCTCAATGCCATTCGGTCTTGCCAGCCAAACTGCAAGGGCGAGCAACAACATCAACAGAAACACGCCGTTCATGCCGCCTTTCACCGCGATCATGGCCGTGGGATAGGCCAATAGCAGCACCGTTGCCGACAGCTCTACAATGGACAAGTAACGTTGTTGCACTGACTTCATCTTGCGCCTTCCTTCTGGACATCATCGTAGATCGCCACGAATTCGCGTGCGACGACATCCCAGCCACGAACAAAGGGAACAGGGGCCTGAACCCGGTCCAATTGTCTGGAGACTGCGTTCACCCACTGCTGCACCGGCATATCCAGTTTTACCACCTCGCCGGCTTCGGCATCCACTTGTTCCGCTGCACCGCAGGCATCCGACACCACCACCGGCACCCTTGCCGCCATCGCCTCCGTGATGACCATGCCATAGGGTTCGGCTTTCGCCGGATGCAACAACACGTCGATCTCCTGAAAGTGCGCATTGTCAGTACGCCATCCCAGCAGGCGATAGCCGACTTGCCAGCCAGCGAACAGGTGCTGCACTTCGCGTTCGTTCGGTCCTACCACCCAAAACTCGAGGCTTGGCCGAATGCGCCGCAGTTGCGCAGCGATCTCGACCGCCAACGGCAGGCCCTTGCGCTGCCACTCCCTGCCGACGAAACCGATGATGCCGCCATCTGCAGGTACAACATGAGGCGTCCTCGTCGCGCCCGGCAGTACACCCGGCACGATGGGCTGGGTGATCTTTCCGGCGTACTCCGGATAGTAATGCGCCAGTTGGCGCGCAATGATCGCCGAATTCGGCACGATGCTCCGTGCCACTCGTAACTCGCGCCGCTCCATATACAGCTGCATCGCCACACGCAATGAGACCTTCTTCCACCAGGGTTTGTCGCGTACCGAAGCGAACGGCGGGCCATGGAAGGTAGTGATGTCATGCACGCCGACGCGTTCGTGGCTATGGATGATCCAGCCGGGTTGCGGATGCGCGCGCAGCCATTTTTCCACACGCCTGCCGAAACGCCAGTAATAGAGCCAGCGCGGACGGTATCTCATCTTGCCAAGCTCGTGAACCGCAATCCCTGCGGGTTTTTCGGCTACACAGGTCTCGCACAGCACCTGGATCTCATGGCCGAGTTTCGCAAGCTCAAGGATGGTCTCCCAGACATAGCGCTCCATCCCCCCTACCGGCCCGTAGCGCCTTACAATGTGAATTATCTTCATCCTGCCTCTAAATATTGGGTCGTCGTTATAGAATGTGCACGTTGACCCATTCGAACCGCGAAACATGGATAGTATAACAAGCGAACCCCGTCCTTCATGCGACCTGTGTGGCTCAGAAGGCGGGCTCGTTCAATCCGGCATCACAGATCCGGACGGCAACCTGGAAGGGACATGGAGTTTCCGCTGTTGTGCCAATCCCGAGTGCGGAGTGTGCTGGCTGGATCCGGCACCGCCCCCGAGCGAACTCTGGAAAGCCTACGCCACCTACCACACCCATACGCGCAAATCCGGCCAGCGCTTTGGCAAAGCCATGCTAAGCCTGGCGCATCGGCTCATCAGGCTGTCCCTGCTGCCATTCTGGCTGGCCAACGGACTCAAGCGCGAAGCCGGCTATCTGCGTTTCATGACCTTGTCCGGCGAACCTGCTGGCAGACTGCTGGATGTGGGCTGCGGCGGCGGACGCTTCCTCAACCGCATGAAGAAGCGCGGCTGGCAGGTCGAGGGCACTGATTTCGACGAACAGGCCACCCAAAAGGTCTCGGCACGTTACGGCATCAAGACCCACATCGGCGACCTGACCCAGTGTACCTTGCCCGCAAACAGCTTCGACGTGGTCACCATGAGCCAGACCATCGAACATCTGTACGATCCGCTGGCCACACTGCACGAATGCCTGCGCATCCTGAAACCGGGCGGCCTGCTGGTGATGACCACTCCCAATGCACTTAGCATCGGCGCTGCCGAATTCGCCGCTTTCTGGCGCGGCTGGGAAGCCCCCCGCCATCTGCACCTGTTCTCGGTCGAATCGCTGCAGCGACTTACCCGGCGCGCCGGTTTCGAAGTGACCGATGCGAGCACCTACTCTGCCGGCGCCGCCGTTGTCTACCGCGTCAGCCGCACAAATCAGCAGGCAGCCCGACTATCCTGGCTGGACGAACTGGGTCTGCTGCTCTGGAGCTACCGCAAGGAATTGCAGGAATATCACGCTCAGGCGGCCAGTCCGCATAGCGGGCAGAACGTATTGATCCGCGCGCGCAAACCCATCATTTGAACGGAAAAGCATGTTCTCCATCATCATCCCCACCTGGAACAACCTTGCACTGCTGCAGCTGTGCATACGCAGCATCCGGCAGAATTCCGCCTACCCGCACCAGATCATCGTGCACGTCAACGACGGCAGCGATGGCTCGCTGGAATGGGTGCGCCAGCAAGGTATCGCGCATACCGCCTCGCCCGAGAATATCGGCATCTGCCTTGCCGTGAACGAAGCGGCCATGCATGCCACGCAGGACTACATCCTGTACCTGAACGACGACATGTATTGCTGTCCCGGCTGGGACACGGCGCTGGTCGACAAACTCAAGCAACTGGACACCGACCTGTTCATGCTTTCCGGCACCATGATCGAGCCGCGCGAGACCAACAACCCCTGCGTGATCGTGCGCGATTACGGCAGCGATGCCGCGAATTTCGATGAGGCGCGCTTGCTGGCCGAATTGCCGCAGCATCGCAAACAGGACTGGTATGGTGCGACCTGGCCGCCCACGCTGGTGAGCAAGCGCTGGTGGTTCAAGGTGGGCGGCTACAGCAGCGAGTTCTCACCCGGCATGAGCAGCGACAACGACTTTTCGATGAAACTGTGGCACGCCGACTGCCGCGTGTTTCTCGGCGTAGGCAATTCCTTTGTTTATCACTTCCAGTGCAAATCGACCGGCAAGGTGAAGAAGAACGACGGCGGCCGACAGTTCCTCAACAAGTGGGGCATGCGTCAGTCGGTGTTCGACCGCTATTACTTGCGGCGCGGCTTGCCGGCACAGGGATTGACGTTAGCAGAGCCGGAAGATACACGCGAGTTGCGCTGGCAGTTATTGCGCAGCAGGCTGAAACGAGCGTTGGGATAGCAGTTGTCATTCCGGCGAAGGCCGGAATCCAGGTAATTCGTCATTTCCTGAACAATACCCCGCGCAGATAGGACGGCTTCATTGCTTTGTCCGCGCCGCCAAGTATCTTTTGACTGGATTCCGGCCTTCGCCGGAATGACGGCCTAATGACTTATCCGGGTTGAATTCAGGACAGCCAACTTGCGATATTTCAAGTAGGTCGTGCGCGCATTCATCAATGCGATGCTCCACCCGGCAGCGCCATCCAGTATGCCGAGCCTGATTATGTATGTGCGCACGAACGCCCACCCTCCGCTCAGCATCGCGCCAACCCAACTGGAGCGTTTGCCTGCCTGCAGCATCTGCTGCGCGGCCGCATTGGAGTAATGCTCCACCTTGCGCTCCACATCAGCTGTCGTGAGATAGCTGTAATGCAATAACGGGCTCTTCAGTTTCGCTGCAGCCCCATCCATCAGCACGCTCTCATGCACCAGGCTGTCCGAGAACCTGCCGGTGCCGCGCTTGAACAGGCGCAACACATAATCCGGGTACCAGCCGGAATGATGGACGAATTTCCCGCAGAATTGCGACAGGCGCGGGCAGTAGTAGCCTTCCGCATTCCCCGTACGCATGGCCTGTTCCAGTTCGGCGCGCAGTTCGGGAGTCACCCGTTCGTCCGCATCGATGGAGAACACCCAGTCTTTGCTGGCATAACCCAGCGCGCGATTCTTTTGCGGCCCGAAACCGGGCCAGTCCGCATGCACATATACCTGGGCACCCATTGCGCGGGCGATGTCCGCAGTATCGTCGCTGCTGGCGGAATCCACGACGATGATCTCGTCCGCCCATGCCACCGACTGCAGGCAGTCGCGGATGTTGGCGGCTTCGTTCTTGGTGATGAGAATGACGGACAACGAGGGCATGGTCAATGCCCGTTCGGTGTCGGCGTGTATTCTGGCACCCAGTGCTTCAAACGTTCGCGCACAATATCGTCGGTGTTTGCCATATCCACACTCACCCAGTCCAGCATCGCCTGCAATTCGACTGCAGCAACTTGGCGCGCCTGGGCGATACGCAATTTGGGATGTGGTGTCGGCAACGTATGCTCATTATCGGCCAGTACTTCCTCATACAACTTTTCACCTGGACGCAGACCGGTGAATTCGATCTTGATGTCGTCCTCACCCAAACCGGAAAGACGGATCATGTCCTTCGCCAGATCGACGATCTTCACCGGTTCGCCCATGTCGAGCACGAAGATCTCTCCACCCCTGCCCATATAGCCGGCTTGCATCACCAGTTGCGCTGCTTCGGGGATGGACATGAAGAAGCGTGTGATCTCGGGATGCGTGACAGTGATCGGCCCGCCTTTGGCAATTTGCTCGCGGAACTTGGGGATCACGCTGCCGTTGCTGCCGAGCACATTGCCGAAGCGCACGATGACGAAACGCGTTCCTTCCGGTCGCTGCAGTCCCTGACAGACGATCTCGGCCATGCGCTTGGTCGTGCCCATCACGTTGGTCGGATTGACTGCCTTGTCGGTGGAGATCAACACGAATTTCTCCACACCATGCTTCTGTGCACAGCTTGCCACCCGCCAGGTACCAAAGACATTGTTGCGCACTGCCTGCCAAGTGTTGTGGCGCTCCATCAACGGCACATGCTTGTAGGCTGCCGCATGGAAAACTGTGCCCGGCTTGTACTCGTCGAACACCTGCTCCAGGCGCACATCGTCGCGCACATCGCCAGCCAGATAGATGATATTCAGCTGCGGAAACCTTTTATTCAACTCCTGCTCGATGTTGTACAGCGCAAATTCGCCAGCATCGTACAGCACCAGTGTTTTTGGTGAGAAGCGCGCGATCTGGCGACACAACTCGGAACCGATGGAGCCCCCCGCGCCAGTGACCAGCACTACCTTTCCTGTCAGTTGCGCATGCAAGCCCGCATCATCCAGTTGTATCGGATCGCGCCCAAGCAGGTCATCCAGTTCCACCGCCCGCAATTGCGATACAGACACACGCCCGCTCAACAGATCGTCGAAAGCTGGGACCGTCAGCGCCTTGATACCATTGTTGTTCGCCAGATCGATGGCATGCTTGCGTACCTGATGCGTGGCCGACGGCATGGCGATGATGACCTGGGAAACTCCCAGTCGTGCTGCCCAATTTGGGAGGCTGTCCAGTTTGCCCAGAACCTTGACACCATTAAGGAGGCGTCCCTGTTTGTCTTCGTCGTCATCAAGAAACCCAACTTGGTGCCATTCGCGGCTGCGCGCCAAGTCCTTGGAGAGGCCGACGCCTGCCTCGCCCGCCCCTAGTACCAGTACCGGTTCGCCTTGCAACTTGATATCGCCGAACAGTCCCTGCTCTTTCCACAAGCGATAGAACAGGCGGCCGCCGCCCATCCCCAATAACAGCAGAATGGGATCGATGATCAACACCGACCGCGGAACGACTGCGTGAACACGGAACATCCACAGCACCACAGGGATAAGCATGGCGGCCAACAACACTGCCATGAAGATACGGCGCAGATCGGCCATGCTGGCATAGCGCCAGATGCCCCGGTAAAGACTCATATACCAGAAGATCACGGATTGCAGCGGCACTATCCAGAGCAATGTACGCAACATCTCGTTCTGGAAATTCTGCGGCAGTTCAAAATTGAAACGTAATAAATAAGCGCCAACCCATGCAATCGCCGCCACCAGCAGGTCATGGGATACAGCAAATACGGTATATCGATTAGCCTTGAGCATGTTGTGAACGCTCGAATCTTCTCCATGCGGCATCGAGCAGCAGCATCAACGCTGCATAGATGCCGCCCCATACTGAAAATACCAGCCATGGAAATTCATCCTGCAAGGCGTAAAGAGCCGATATGCCAACACCCAGCATGAGTGCGTATTCAGTCAAAGCAACTTTGCGATGGCTCCAACCCATTTGCACCAGACGCTGATAATAATGCTCGCGATGCGCTTCCGTGACCCTCGCTCCGCGCAATTTTCGCTTCACCAATGTGACGCTGGCATCCACGATGAAAGGGGAAAACACCAGCAGCGGAAACCATGCAGCCCAGTGGCCTTGTTGCCATCCCCACAACCCCATACCTGCCGCAAGAAAACCTAGCGGGATAGATCCTGCATCGCCCATGAACACCTTGGCAGGATGAAAATTATTGTAGAGAAAACCCAGCGCAGCTGCGCCGATGGTGAAGTTCAACATCGCTTGCGTGTCGTCATGCGACATAAGTGCAGCAAAACCATACATGCTGAAGCCGAATAGTGCCATGCCACCTGCCAAACCATCAGATCCATCCATGAAATTGTAAAGATTGGTCATCCACACCGTGAACAGCAGAATAATCAACGCAACGATCACGCCATGTTGAGCGAACAACCCGGAACCAAAGACCAGGATCGCTGCCGCCGTCAGATGAGCCAATAAACGCTGTTTCACTGGCAGATTATGCATATCGTCCATCAGTGAAACGACGAACAAGCCAATCAATGGGACGACTATCCACCACATCAGCGATGTCAGCACCAACGCCCAGCCAGCCAGCAATCCGGCCATCATCGCCACACCGCCGATGCGAGGTACTGGTGCATCATGTAAAGAGCGCTCGTTTGGAATGTCCTCGATGACTTTACCGAACTTGCTGATAAGAATGAGAGTGGTCAGCAGCATGGTGACCAGTGCTGCAACGATGGGTGAGTAATGGCTCATAGATGTGTCGTTCGATACCACTCGGCTGTCGCCTGCAGCCCCTGCTGCAAACTATATGGCGGGGTCCAGTTAAGTTCGCGGCGGATTTTACCACTATCGACCTGCAACGAGCCCAGCAGGCGTTCCACCTGGTCTGTCTTGCCGCTCAGTTGCCCTGCCAGCCTCAGCAATGCTGCAGGACAGGGGAACAACCTCGCCGGGCGTCCCATTGCCGCACCCAATCGGCGTAGCAGATCTAGTGTCGAGATATCTTCGCCATCGCTGACCAGATAGGTCTGTCCGGCAGCGGCAGGATGCATAGCGCAGGCAATCAATGCATCGACGAGGTTTTCAACATAAACCAGGCTGCGCTGATTTTGTGCAGAGGCCAACGGTAATGGGACCCCCTTGGCCAAGACTTTGAGCATCTGAGCAAAGTTACCTTTTACGCCTGCGCCGTAAACCAGAGGCGGGCGGACGATCACGACCTCCAAATTGGTTCTTGAGGCTATCAGATGCAAGGCTTGTTCCGCCTCGCTTTTGGATACGCCATAAGGGTCTTGTGGATTGATCTGGTTCGTTTCAGTGAACTTATAATCTATCTTTGTACCCTCGCCATTGACCTTGACCGAACTGACATAAACGAAACGTTTCACCCCTGCCAATGCAGCCTGCTCGGCAAGGTTTATCGTTCCGTACAAATTGACCCTGCGGTACTCCGAAATTGGATCATCCGAGTTTTCATGCATCACGTGCGCACGTGCTGCAAGGTGGATCACAACGTCAATGCCGAGCAGTGCATCAGACCAGTTTGTCTGCCCATCGATCACGCCAGTTTTTACAAATTCAACATTCTCGATTGGAGGATTTGCAGAACGTACTGCTGCACGGCAAGGCTCTCCGCGTCTGGCTAATTCCTTGCAAAGTGGCCTGCCGACAAAGCCGTTAGCTCCTACTACCAAGAATCTCATATCGAACTATTCCTGATTGACGGCCACATAATGAGAAGATTTGCGCAAGAACCGTTTTTCAACGAAATGCCAAAGAAAATATGCCGTCGTTACTACCATGAAACCAGCCGAAAGCAACATCAACCAAGGATGAGTATTGAATAACCCGAATGAGATCAATAACTGCAATATTGGAAAGTGAACGATGTATACCCCATAGGAAAAGTCGCCATATTTACCGAAGTTTCCGACATAGCTAAAGATGCAGGCAAAATAGATGACCAGCACCCCCAACGCGATCGGTTGCACGGCAATCCAAGGCAACCATGATTTCAGCGCAAAAGCCGTCACTGCAAGCAGAGCGAGCCACGGCGCATACTTGGCAAAGTGTTGAAAATAATAGTAGCTAGTTGCGCCCGCAATAAAGTAAACCAGCTGGCCTGGTAATTGGCGCTGTAATTCCAGATAAAAACCTGCGCCAGTTTTATTTGCCATGTACTCCATATAGATGGAATAAATCACTGAACACGCATAGAGCAAAAATATCACCTTCATGCGTCCATACTTGCGGAACGCCCTGACAACAACCGGTACCAGCAGATAGAACATCACCTCTATCTTCAAAGTCCATAAAGCGCCATTTATCGCTTGTAGAGAATTGTGCTCAAATACTCCGGGCAAACTCGGGTGCATGAAGTTGAGGAACACCAGGTTTGCCAAGATATATTTGGCAAGCTCCAATGAGATGTATTCATGCCATGAATACTTGCTGAAAATCATCCCCAGCACAGCGCAGGCAACAACGACAAATATATATGCCGGATAAATTCGGCGAGCTCTTTTTGAGAAGTAGTTGCCAACATCCTTGGAGTTTTCATAGCTCATGAAAATCAGAAAACCGCTGACAACAAAAAACGACTTCACTGCAATCTCTGAAGAAAATATTTCGCTTAAGATTGAAAGGCTATCAGCTCCAGATAGCACATAGGCATGCACCAAAAACACTATGAAAGCGAATACAAAGCGGAGCAGATCGAAATTGTTTACCCGCAAACGCCGATCGACCGACACTTTATTCTGAGGAGACTCCTGCACCTTCAATCCACTTTCCGTATCCAGAACGACCTCGGTTCCAAATGTGCGGGATTAAGCCGTAGCATAGGAAATTTATTCTTCATTTCATCCGAATGATGCCGGCTGAGAAAATTCAGGGCCGCAATGATCTCAAAGTGAGGATTGCACGACAAAAATGCCTCCAACAGATACTGCTCGTTCCATAGCTTGACCTCGTCAATCAGCCAGTGGTCGAGATAGTCGCAGGGCGTAAAGATATCGTGAATATGAATTAGCACGCCCGCATTCAGAATTGGCAATATCTCCAGGCATTCTGTCAGCACATCACTCTGTGGGCGAATCACATGGGAAGAATCTATGAACAGAATGTCATTTGCCACCAATTGCCTGAATATTGATTGATCAACGTTCTCGACCTTTTGACGAACAACTTCAATCCCTTCAACTTTATCCAGCCATTGCATTTCATAAGGCTCGATACATTGATGCAGGCATTGGTATCCGGAGTCTTCATTCCGATTCTGCTCGATTGCCGCCCTGGCCATCAGGGTCGAGAAACCGCTGCCGATCTCAATGATACGTTTAGGCTTGCATAGACGGATCAAACTATAAAGATATTCCGCATCTCCCTCGGCGAAATTGGGATTGTTGTAGTAGTACGACCTGTCTACAGTCGGGGCGCTCGGCAGGCGTTGCAGCTCATCAGCATAATCAAATTTCTTTAGCCAGCTTATCTGTCCCGCTTCGTTATGATCGATACCCGGCAGATTCCTCTCATCGCGCAACGAGTGCTGCAGATATTTCTTGTAGTTATACATCGGTTCATAATAGTGATCACGAATCGGATAAACCCCGATCCTGTTGAAAATGCGCCTAGCCACCGGCATGCGCCAAATACCAAGCCTTCTAACCAGCTTCATTAAAATGGCTGCCATGGCCACAAGCGGCGCAAGAATCAGATCGGCAATTGGCACACCCACGTCAGCCACAAATCGTTTCAACATTTTCAACTCCACAGTACTTATCTTCGAACATGTAAACGCCAATAAACCGGCGAAAGAAAAAATCGCAGCATACTTGTCAAATGCCACCTGAAGTACTTCATTTTTCTGTGGCTGTCTCGTCGCGCATCGTGCATCACCTTGGCGGCAGGACATAAAGCCACTTCATACCCCTGCAGACGTATTCTGGCGCACAGATCCACGTCCTCATAATAAAGAAAGAATCCGGGATCAAACCCTTTCATTTGCGCAAATACATCGTACCGGAACAACATGAACATCCCGCCGATCCAGTCTGGATAGATAACCCTTTCACTGACTGCATAGTCGCTTCCCTTGCATTTGCCAAACGCCTTGCAGAGTATCTTGAACGGACTCGGAAATCGCCGTGCACTATCTTCGATCTCGCCACTTGCATTAACCACCAGCGGGCCCGCGACTCCCACGGAGGGAGCTTGCAGGCAGGACGTCAGTGCCTGGAAAGGGTCATCTTTGAGCCTTATGTCCGGATTAATCACGCAAAAGTATTTGCCTTTTGCATGATTGAATGCTTGATTGTGATTGGCCGCAAACCCCTGCGGCACTGAGTTACGAATCACTATTATCGGGAATGGGAAATCCCCCAGTCTGAAAGGTAGCGATTCTTCCAGATTCAACGTAAGAAGAACCTCAAACGACGACGATCGACATTGCTTATCAAGGTCTCGCAACAGATTATCAATCAGGCGAATCTGCTTGTGACTGACAACTGATATGGAAATTCCTGCTTCACCCTTATTGGCTATTTCGCCCATCGCATATAGCCCCAGTACAAAATCAATCTACGCACGAATTTTAATACCGAATATATGCAGAGTCCTAACCATTGAATGAAATTGATGCATCCAGACTGATAGAGTTGACCATAATTGTCCAAATCTCCGCGCTCCATTGACCATAACTGTGCGCTCAGTCCTGCTGCGCCATAAGCAGGCTTGTATATTGCTGCCAAATCAGCACTGAGTTTTATAACTGCCATTTGCGCGCATACAATCTCCAGCCATAGCAAATGATCTTCCATGTGTCGCTTCCCCTCGGCGAAGCGGAATGGAATCTCGCGTTTGAGCATGACTGAAGGCGTTATGAAACGATTGGATAACAGCAGACTATTTTTCGATATGGGCATCGCCATACATTCTCTTATTTCCCAGTCTGCCACCTTCGTATGACTGCCCGATTTTCGATGCATATGTCCACTCAATGCGATCTCTGAGTGGGTCGCCATATAGTTATATTGAATCTCGATCTTTTTTGGATGCCATGCATCATCGGCATCCAGAAACGCAACATAAGGCTGGCAGGCCGCGTTCCAACCTGCATTTCGTGCGCTTGCCGCTCCCTGATTCTCATTAAGAGCTATAACCTTCACCCAATCCGGGTACTCCAGCCTAAACTTGCACAACAATTCCAATGTCTCATCGCCACTCGCATCGTCAACCAAAATGACCTCGGCCGGCTTCTGAGTTTGTTGAACTATGGAATCGAATGCGCGGCCTATTGTTCTTGTGCACTTAAAGCAAGGTATTACCACGCTTACCGGTGCATCGACTAATACTTCGGCGCGGGGGGCTGAAATTTCCTTCATGAAAAGCGAGTTATTCTAAAATACAGGTTCTTTAATCGAAAGAACATCGCGCTATCAGCTCGAATGCGGAAAATGCTTAGCATGAGCAATTTGAATTTCGTTACAAGCGCAAAGCCAACGCCGAATCTCTTGTTTAATCTACCCCATCTTGTGACCACGTCTAGACAATCAGCTGCAGCCCTGAAGTAAAGCCGCGTTGCATGATCAAAAGCGATGGCTCGCGCCTCACCGGTGTTTTGCTCAAGCAACACTGTAATGATGGCGTCAATTTTATCCATATCAAACTTTGGGGGGGAGGGTTCGCGCAATTTCAGTACCTCGTCAATCCAGTCCTGATTCACGCCCATCGGAGCAAAAATGAACGTCCAATATCGTCGTCTGATTTGCTGCCCCAACGCTTGCTGTTTATTCGACGTACTAGTTGAAATCTGTGTCTCATGTTGCCTATATAGGAGCAACACCTCCGGAACATTGGTCATATTCCAACCTGCCTGCGCCGCCCTTTCCCATAGGTCGTAGTCTTCGCACTTTTCCCATGCTTTGTCGTACCGCAACCCTTTTACCAAATCCGCTTTCATCATCACCGATGGGTGTGCAAATGGCGAACCAAAGAGCAACTCCGCCTTGACAGCACTATCACTCTGAGCATGCTTTAGTACACGAGTGTCCGCTGTGCCAAACAATCTGGCCCAGCTGCCGCAAATATCGGCATCAGTTTCCTGCAACCAGCGCAGTTGACGTTCAAAACGCTGTGGCAGTGCCACATCATCCTGATCCATACGTGCAATCCATTGACCCTTTGCAAGATCGATTATGTCATTCAGAGTTGTTGCCAGATTCCTGTTCTCGCGAGAAATGAGACGAATTCTGGTATCTCGTTCTTGATACTTTTTCAGCACTTGAAGTGAATTATCTGTAGATCCATCGTCAATTATGATGAATTCAAAATCTGAAAATGTTTGTTTCAAAATCGAATCAATGGCTTCTGCCAAATATTTTTCGCCGTTGTACACCGGCATCGCAACTGAAATTACCGGTGCAATATTTTCATCAGTTCTGGCTCTCAAGACAGTCATATTCACTTTTCCATCGCCTTAAGCCAGTCATAAGTGCGAGCAAGGCCCTCCTCGAATTCGACCTTGGGTCTCCAACCTGTGTGTGTTTCCAATTTTGTCGAATCCAACACATTTGTCTTAACATCAAAAGCCCGCGCAGGGAGATTCTCTACCTTCACACTGCATCCGACCTCTTTAAGCAAGACCTTGATCGCCTCAATCACATCCAAGTTGCTTAAACCAACGCCCGAGCCAATGTTGTATGTCTCCGTTAATTGCCCATGTTGTAATGCGCTCACGATTCCGGACGCCAAGTCACTGACATACAAATAATCGCGTATTGTTCCTTGTTGCCCAAAGATTCTGATTGGCTTTCCCGTCATGGCTGATGCCAGAGCTGTGGAAATGAATCCCTGGCCCACAAATGGCCGCTGCCCCGCTCCGTAAGCATTGCCGGGGCGAATGCAGACAAACTTCAATCCATGCGTTACAGCATATAGATATGCATAATTTTCCAAAGTCAGCTTAGTCACGCCATATGGAGAAATGGGCTTGGTTGGGTGGGTCTCTAGTATTGGCAATTCATTCGCTTCACCATAAACCGTCCCCCCGGACGACATCAGGATCAATTTCGTTCCCCTTTCTGCCGCTTCCGAGAACAACTGTACCGTAGGTGGCAAATTTTCAAGCAAATCGGCCAGAGGGTTATCGAATGAGGTATTCGGAACTGTGGCATATGCCAGGTGAATACCCTCCTGGTGGTTCGCAAGCAAACTGCCAATCAAGTCTCGTTGGCCAAAATCACCGGAAATATAGGTGGCCTCATTTGGTAATTCATATCGAGGAGTGAGGCTTCGACCCAACACCGTAACATGCCTTCCAGTGGCTATGAGTTGCGGCACAAGGTGTGCGCCAATATAGCCCGCACCGCCGATGACCAAGGTTTTTATTGTTGCAGTTGATTTCACAGTTTTACCCAGCCCGGCGGCAGTAAGTCTTGCACATCTGTTCGGTTAGCAAACCAGCGCTCTGGAGCAATCACGACCTTTTCCGGATTCGGATTGAGCCACGCACCCCACCAACTGAACGAACTATTTGCGATGATGTGATGTTTGCACAAACTCATCAATCGCATGTCGTTAAAGCTCATTGAGCCGTGATTGTAGTCAACATACTGGCTTGGAAATTCTATTTCCAGATTGTCTTTTACCCAGGCGATGTCATCCGAAAAGACAAAAAAATATGGATTCCGCACTTGCCCCGCAATATGTTTGATCGATTTGCGGTAATAATCCAAAGAACACAGTCCATGTGTTGCTGCTGTCAGTGGATTATTTGCGTAATCGCCCCGTCGGATATGCAAACTCACCGCATTCTCTTGATCGATCTTTTCAGCCAATTCTGCGTTATGACTATCCAGCGGCAACTTGAAAGAAAAATCTTTACGAATTTCAACAGCGGCATCCAAAAAATATTTCTCGCTTTGCCAGTAGCCCGCAAGGTAACAATCGCCTGTTATTTTTCTTATTCCATTCCAGTAGGAAAAATGTGGTTCTACAACAAACCCTTTTCTACGGAAAATCGACATGCCGGGCCGGGACACAACCCGCCGAATACCTGATGCAGATTGCCATCCCAGAATTTCATGCACGTCAGCTTCACTCGCTATTTCAATCTTGCATCCGAATATCCGATCAAGTTCAAAACCCTGGTGTAATGCATAATTCGTGAATCCTGAAATATCCAGTTTCAAGGGAACCTCAAGTTTGAGAGATAGCGCTCGAGCCGCTGCGTATTGAAACATTTGGTTGCCAAGACCGCCAATGATGTTAGATATGACCATGTCCGGTGTTCCGTCGGTCAGAGACGCGCTGGATCGCAAATCGAATCATCTAGTGCAGAAACAATGGTGCACGTTATCTGTTCTGCAAAATCCTCAGCCATGAATGGCTTGGCCGCGGCACTATCCAGAAAGTCACGGACCGCAATTTGGTAGGCTTGATAGTTGGCTTCAGTCATATGCGTAAGATACCAATACAAGTCATCATGGCTACTGAATTCGCGTCGATCAATGAAACAAGCCCGGGGAATGTAATCCGATACATTGGGTGCGCCCCAATATATGGGGACACAGCCAGCAAAAAAACAATCAAATATTTTCTCGGTGATGTAGCCAGGCAAGTCTTTTACATTCTCATAACACACCGCAAATCGATATTTTTTGAGTGTTTCAAGTTTGCTTGGAACTTTCCCACGGTAAGAAGAAAAGGCCTTGTACCCAGTTAGCCGTGCCCAGCGCAATGCCATTCGATGCCACAGCCTCCCTATCTTCCCGAATCGAGGGGGCGATACTTCCCAGCCACTTCCATATAAATCGAATGCCTCAGGAGCATTGTGCTCAAACCATCGTATGGTTCTCACTCGTTCAGCGTACAGATCCAGTGAGCTTTGCTGGTTCGGGCATCTGTTACCGGCAATCAGACAACACAACCGGTCGCGGCCTTGCCAACCGATCTGGTCAAGGCGATGAATTTTATTCGGGAAATTTATCTTGATATATCGCCTATGGTCGACCAAGTCATCTCGCCAGGTAAAGATTCTCTGATAGTGTGCAAGTAAGGACTGAGAGGCATTCGAGGGGCATATCTGGGCCGTTTCCATCAACAAAACGAATGCCGGTACATCCAGCTCTCTTTGCATGGCATTCATGTGCAATTCAAAGACCACGCTGCGCCCCGCATTCATATCGGGCGTATTCAGCTCGATGCCGCACGACAGCAGACGCTCACGCAACATCCAGTAGGGATAATTGCTGTCGTCCCGATTTATTGCATGTGTGAGATCAAAGCGTGCATTTTCGGAAACACCCTGCTCGATGTAGTTTGCATACCGGATTTTCCAATCTGCGCGCATATTGGCCATCTTGATTAACGCTCGCCACGGGCTCGTATCGCCCGGCGTATCGGTTCGCGAACCGTCATGGAAAAAAACATTTCGGCCAGTTTTAGCGGAAACGCAAACAGCAATGCCAGCCGAGTCCAACCTTTGGCTATTCTGATGAACGATATCAGATAGCCCATTCTTTGCCGGGCAGTACGAATTTTCTTGGCTATTGAGCTTTTTTGCGCGGAAACGTAGTGCTTTTGATTATTCACAGTACAGCCGAACAGTCTTTTTTCAGCCAGTGCTAGCCGCCCTTGGCCTAACAGCCAAAATACGAATAATGTATCTGCACCGTATTCACCGTAACGCTGGACATGCTCCGGCCAAGAAAAGCTCTTCATATTCCTCATAGGTAACAACCCATAAATAGCATGTGGAATTGCTCCACCTTCTGGCAACATGAAAAATCGAAGCTGCCTTATTAGCGAATTGTTACAAGTCATTGTTACTAAGGCCGCATGCGAATCGGGATAATCCAAAACAGTGCGGCCATCCTCTTCTCTAATGTCAAAATCACAAAATGAAATTGTCGCCGCGTCATCATTTAATTTTGCTGCAAGTAAATATTCGACAAATTCAGGCGAGTGCCAATCATCATCCGCAGACCAAATAAAAAATTCGCCCTTAGCTTTTTCCAATACAAACTGAAAATTGAGATTGATTCCTAAATTTGCTGATTGCTTGAAGTATCTTATTCGTTCGTCGTTACGCATAAATTCGCACATTATATTTTCCGTTTCATCCCCTTGCGATGCGTTATCGGAAACTATAATGTCCAGATTAGTGTACGTTTGTTTCGTAATCTCTGTAAGAGTGCGTCGCAAATCCACTGGTCGATTGTATGTTCGAATGCCGATACTTATGAGCGGCTTATTTTTCGAGCTTTCGATTTTTTCCATTTTCTTTTCTGCTTCTGTGCAAAAGTGCTTTATCAGAACCTGGCCAATTTGTACTTTGCGAAGTTCAACAACATAGGTCGCATTTTGTCAGCCAGTAGAATTGTAGTTGCTAGTGACACCGCCCCCGCTATTACTAAAAAGAAGAATTCGGTCCAGCGGTCCAGCATCATCTCAGGCCTAAATTGTTTAGCTAGCAGCATGATGCCAGCCGCACCGATAGTTGGTAGTAGAACGTCTGCAAAATACCATCGCCATTTTTCGCGAGTGAAAATTCTGCGATGCATAATTTGCACCGCAATCAGAACATAGCCTGCGTTTAGAATCACCCATATCCAGGCTGCACCAATAACACCGTAGCGAGGAACGGTCCAGAATATTGCTGGAACAAGAACTACAACCGCCACAATGTTTGTCTTAATACCAAGGCTAACCCAACCATATGCAAGCTGTAATTGCACAGGCATGTGCATTAAACAATTCAAGAACACTCCGACTACAAATATTGACAGAATGGATCCTGTCTTTTCAGCAAGGTTGACATCGCCAGACCACATGAACAACACATCCTTGGAGAAGAAACACAGAAGCATTAGGGCAGGGACGATCAGTACCGTGACTAATTGTGATCCCTGATGGTAGAGGGCTGCAAGCGCGGCTTGGTCGTCCTTCGTCGAAAGTTCTACCATTCGCGGATAAAAAGCTGTTGTAATTGGACTGATGACAATATATAACACCCCTGCAACTGTCGAGGCCAATGTGTAGTAACCAAACAACTCAAGTGGAAGTAGTCGAGATAGCAACACCTTATCTATCTGAGTAAGAAGTATTGCAAGAAAAGTTACGAGCATCATCCCACTAGCAAATTTCCATACGTCTGCTATAGCAACGAACGTAAACTTTGGTGCAAAAGGTGGTTCTGGTAATGCTCGATGCACACCCGCTGCCAAGGTAACTACAGATACCATTGAAATAGCCGCTTGCCAAAGAAAAAAAGCCTGTACTGTGGGTGATAACCAGGCCAATACAACGACTGCACCTACATTGCGTAGTGTAGCGATAGCTGCATTTACAACGTTGTACCAGACTTGCTTTTGCAATCCGATTAAGGAGCTGCGGTAAATGCTTTCTATAAAACGTAGCGCAACAACTATTCCCATGACTGCAAGGGCTTGCCCAACCACTGAAATAGGCAGCTTTTCTGCCTTAAGCCAATCTGTTGCCAAGTAGCTAGATGCGATCCAAGTAGAAATCACTATAACTGCTGCGATACAAATAGTGATAATTTCCAGTGACCGCAATAGATTATTTATCGACTGAGGGCTGTGCGCACCCGCTGTAAACCGGGCCATTTCACGATTAAGCGTTGGTGTCATGCCCATATCGAGCAGAGTCAACCAAGCTTGCATCACAGCAAAAAGCCCTATTAGGCCGTAGGACTCCATTCCAAGATACCGAATGTATAAGGGAATAAAGGCCAGCCCCATAACTGCGGACCAGCCTTGGCCGAAATAGTTGGCAATAATGTTGCGCTTCAGCGCCATATTGTTTGCACGCAACAATCTAATTTACTTAACACGCTTCAAATAGCCATCCGGTGCAACCGTAATCATTATCTTATTTTGGATTGCCAAATCAATCTCAAACTCCGAGTGGCTCTTTAAATATTCCCACACGGATGTTTTCGGATTATTACCCTTACCCCATGGACGGTCCGGGAACATCTCATTGGGCATGTCTTCAATGACGGTATCCATGACAACGCAATAACTTCCAACAGTCGTCAACGGCGCGTACGCCTCCAATTCGGCCAAAACATGTTCATGGGTGTGATTGGAATCAAGACATACGAGTACGCGCTTTTTTCCTTTGGCCTTTTCGTTGACCCTCGCAATTATTTCCGGGGCGATGCTCGATCCCTGGATCATGCTGATACGTTTGTACATCGGGTGTTCTTCGATTGCTTTGCGATTGTGCGGGCGGATATCGATGTCAACCCCCAGAACCTCGCCTTCAACTCCCGTGCAGGATGCGATCAGCTCGAGCATCGACGCGGAAAATATCAGCGAGCCTCCGTGTGCAATCCCAGTTTCAATGATCAGATCGGGTTTGACTTCCCAAATTATCTGCTGCATTGCCAGAATATCTTGAGGATATTGGATTATTGGGCGGCCCATCCATTCGAAGTGGTAGGAGTATTTTCCGCTGTTCGCAGTGTCCATCCATGAGCGTGTTAATTTTTGCAATTGTACGTTATCGCCCTGGGCCTTGATTTCGTTCGTGCATTCTTGTTTGAATTGCTCAGCTGGATTCATTTTCAATTCCTTAATGGTTATTAATTTGTTTTACAAAATCGTCTTGACTATCTTTGCGGGATTCCCAAAAGCCACTACGCGGTCGGGAATGTCTCGCGTAACTACGGAACCTGCCCCAACAATTACATTGGCACCAATTCTTATTCTTGGCAGAACCACGCTTCCGGCACCGATCAGTGTGTTCTCGCCGACCTGCACGCACCCGCACAACGTAGCCCCGGGTGCGATATGAACTCCTGCGCCAAGTATGCATTCGTGATCCACACTGGCTTTCGTGTTGATGATACAAGCTTCACCAAGCTCTGCCATCGGAGATATAACGGATCCTGCAAGGACGTGGCAGTTCTCACCAACGCGGGCAGAAGTTGAGACAATGGCATTTTCGTGAACTAACGTTGGGGTTCTGAATCCTGATTTGCGAAATAGCTCAAGAAAGTTTCGTCTATCACTCCCGCTTGCCCCACCAATCGCGGCGATCGCGTTTATGTCCTTTCTTCCTTTGAGTTTCTGGCTCCAGGCTTCATATGCCTCGAGCCCGATGTGAATTTCAATGCCCATCAAACTGGAGTTCGCGTCGGGAGAGTTGTCAAATAGAGCAATCACTTCGCCGCCCTGCGCCCGTACAATCTCTTCAAGCACTAGAGCATGTCCCTTGGCACCCCAAATGATGTATTTCTTCGGCGCCATTATTTCGTGTATATGGACTTAACCGCGTCGACCACCCGGTCCTGATCGGCCTTCGACAAGTCATGGTAGCTGGGCAAGTTAATTGCCCTGCCGGGGATGTCGTAGCTGTTTTTGTTCTCAGGTTGCGGCTGAAACATCGGCAAGGAGCTTAGCGGGTGAAAAAAGACTCGCCCATCAATGTTTTCCGCCTTGAATTTTTCCAACAGTCGCTCACGCGTAACCCCAGTTTCATGCGCAAACACCGCGGTCGGCATCCAATAGCCATTGGTAGTACCCTCATTTTCGGGATTCATGCTGACCCCATACATGCCGCTCAGCTGCTCCTGATAATAGGAAAATATTTCTCTCTTCCGGCCCACCAACTCCACGATTCGGTCCATTTGGCCGCAGCCAATTGCAGCCTGTATGTTGGACATCTTGTATTTGAACCCAACTATGTCCGGCCAGAATTGTTTGGTTTGTCCGACCGCACGCCCATGGTTGCTCAAGGTCAGCACTTTTTCATATAAGGCGCGGTCTTGTGTGATGAACATACCGCCTTCACCCGTTGTCAGAGTCTTCGTACCGTGAAAAGAAAATGCACCAAATGCGCCAAGCGTCCCGGCGTGATGCCCCTTCCAGTATGAACCTATGGCTTCTGCTGAATCTTCTACGACCGGAATGCCATGCATTGCGCCTATTTCAAGCAGTCGATCCATTTCGCAAAGATTGCCGTACAAGTGAACAGCAATAATCGCTTTTGTCTTTGGAGTGATCGCCGCCTCAATCCGGGCGGGATCGACGCACCATGTATCAGGCAGAACATCTACAAATACCGGCTTCGCTCCCAAATACGTTATGGGTGCTGCCGAAGCGATCCAGTTCGTATCGGCAAGTATGACCTCGTCGTCGTGGCCTACGCCCAATGCGGCCAGGCCCATGTGCAGAGCACCGGTACAACTGGATGTTGCTATTGCATAGTGTGATCCGGTGAATTCACGAAACTTCTTTTCAAATTGGGTTATGTATTCATAGCAACGTTCACCCCAGCCATTTGTGGCTGCGTCAGTAGCATATTCAACTTCCTTTTCAGTGATCGATGGTTTCGTATAGAAGATGCGCGGTTTCATTTGATCTCCAAAGCAGGCACTGAAGTTACAAACTGGCCACCCCATTCACGAATGTAGTTCAGTTGATGAGACACTTCTGTGCGCAGATTCCATGGCAGGATAAGTACAAAATCCGGTTTGGTTTGCTTGATACGTTCTTCACTGACAATCGGAATGCGACAACCGGGCAGGAACTTGTCCTGTTTGGCAGGATTGCGGTCCACCACATAGGGCAGCATATCAGGACGGACTCCAGCGTAATTCAATAAGGTGTTTCCTTTCGCTGCCGCACCATAGCCGGCCACTGTTTTGCCGGCACGCTGGGCTTCGATCAAGAAAACCAATAGGTCGTTTTTGACTTTATCTGCTTTGGCCTGGAAACCCGCATAAAACGCCTTGCTGTTTATGCCTGCCCCGGTTTCATGTTGCAGCAATTTCACTACGTTTTGGCTTGTCTGACGGGTACCGGAGTCTTTTCGTTGAGCATAGACGCGCAAACTTCCGCCATGGGTGGGCAATTCTTCTACATCGAACACAATCAATCCGTTCGCTTCAAAAATCGTTTTGACTGCGGTGAGGGAAAGGTAGGAGTAATGCTCGTGATAGATGGTATCGAACTGGTTTTGCTCGATCAGGTTCAACAAATGGGGAAATTCGAAAGTCGCCACGCCCGCGGATTTAAGCAATACGGCAAAACCGGACACAAAGTCGTTGATGTCAGGCACATGTGCCAACACGTTATTGGCGGCTGTAAGGTCGGCCTGTTTGCCTTGTGCAACCAACTGTTGAGCCAGTTTTACGCCGAAGAATTCTTCGACGATTTCGATGCCTTTGGCGCGCGCTGCATCTGCGGTGCTCGTCGTTGGTTCGATACCCAGGCAGGGGATTCCGCGTGCTTTCGCGTATTGCAGCAGGTAGCCGTCATTGGCGGCAACTTCGACGATATGCGACGTTGCATCCAGCGCAAAGCGCTGCGCCATATCCGCCACATATTGTTCCGCATGCTTCAGCCAGGTAGTCGAGAAAGAGCTGAAATATGCGTAATCGGCGGAGAATAATTCGTCTGCACCCGCGTAGTCCTCGGTTTGTACCAGCCAGCATTGGGTGCATACCAGCACGCGCAGCGGAAAGTATTTTTCGGGCGCATGTAATGTTTGCCGGGTGAGATAGGCGTTGGACGGTGGAGCCGAGCCCAAGTCGACCAGTGGCAAAGCTAGTTCTGTGTGGCAATGACGGCACTTCATAAGGATATTCCCTGAAAATCTTGTTCAATCAATTTGTGGTTCATATCTCTGTCTGAGATTTCTGTAGTTGCCAAAGGCCAGACGATGCCCAATTTTGGATCAGCAAAATTCAACGCTCCCTCCGCTTCCGGGTGATAGCTTTCTGTATGCAGATAGATCAATTCACAGTCTTCAGTCAGTGTTTGAAACCCATGCGCAAACCCTTCCGGAATGAGCAGACTTTGGCGATTTTGCGCCGAAAGTATTGCCCCATGCCAATGCAAAAAGGTGGGCGAATTGCTACGCAGATCGACTGCAACATCAAATATTTCTCCGTGCAAACAACTCACCAACTTGGCTTCAACGTAGGGGGGATATTGGAAGTGCATTCCTCGAACGGCGCCTTTTTTTCGGGTCAATGTTTGATTGATCTGCTTAATGGCCTTGGTCAGGCCAGCCTCTCGAAATTCATCGGCGCAGTAAAAACGCGATAGAAAACCACGTTGGTCTTCGATTGCTTTGCGCTGAACTAAGGTTAATCCTGACAAAGGAGTGGAGACGAAATCGAATCGGGCCATGCTTATTCGGCTCCCCTGCCACGCTGGTATTGGGCGATTTGATCAAGGGTTATGGAGCGCATGTCATCCTGCATTTGCCATGCCTTATGCCACTCCAGCGTTTTCTGCAGTGCGGTTTGTAAATGCCAGCGTGGTTCCCAACTCAGTCTATTTTTTGCTTTGCTGCTGTCCAATTTGAGGTAGTGCGCTTCATGCGGTTGCGGTGTTTCATCGCATTTCCATTTCACGTCACTTCGCATTTCAGCCAAACGCTCAACTATCCAACGTACTGGACGAGCATCTTCATCGTCAGGTCCGAAATTCCAGGCTTCCGCAAAACCCAAGCCATCAACATAAAGTTGCTCCGCCAGCATCAAATAACCTGATAAAGGCTCCAGCACATGTTGCCAAGGTCTGGTAGATTGGGGCGAGCGTATATTCAATGTTTCATTCGCGTCCAGCGCCCGCAAAAAATCCGGGATCAGTCGATCTGCTGCCCAGTCTCCTCCGCCGATCACGTTTCCAGCTCTTGCGCTTGCCAGTGCGATGCCGGCTGGCTCCAGAAATGATTGCCGATAGGCAGACGTAACCAATTCTGCACAACCTTTGCTGCTTGAGTATGGATCGAAGCCGCCCATCGCTTCGTTTTCACGGTATCCCCATACCCATTCCTTGTTCTCATAGCATTTGTCAGTGGTGACATTCACCACTGCTTTCACGCCGGGTGTGCCACGAACGGCTTCGAGCAAATGTACTGTTCCCATCACATTGACAGCATAGGTTTCGGCTGGTTGTGCATACGAGTAACGTACCAGTGGCTGTGCGGCAAGATGAAAAACTATTTCGGGTTTAGCTACCTGCATTGCCTGGCTCAGCTTTTCCGCTTCCCGAATGTCGGCGATGGTGCTACTTGCCATGCCTTTGCACACATCCGCCGCCTCAAACAGGTTGATCTTTGTAGGCGGGTTTAGAGCGTATCCATGCACCACTGCACCCATGGATTGAAGCCACAGCGATAGCCATCCGCCTTTAAAGCCGGTATGTCCAGTCAGAAAAACGCGTTTGCCGCGCCAGAATTCCGGGCTCACTTCCACACCTTCCACGGCGCTTTTCCGCTTTGCCAAAGTTCTTCCAAATGATTCTTGTCGCGAAGTGTGTCCATCGGCTGCCAGAATCCACTGTGTTCGTAAGCCATCAGTTCACCCTGCGCGGCCAATTGGCTGAGAGGCTTACCTTCCCATGATGAACTGTCATCTTCGATCAGCTGTATGCAACTTGGCGATAAAACAAAGAATCCACCGTTGATCCAACCGCCGTCGCCTTGAGGCTTTTCAATGAAACCACGCACTGACTTCCCATCCATATTTAGCGCGCCATAGCGCCCTGGCGGTTGAACGGCGGTAACCGTCGCCTTTTTCCCATGCCGTCTGTGAAATTCGATCTGTGCCCCGATATCGACATTGGATACGCCGTCGCCATACGTGAAGCAGAACTCAGGCTCGTTTTTTACATAGTCAGCTACACGCTTCAGGCGCCCCCCGGTCAGCGTGTCTTCACCAGTATCTACTAGCGTCACCTTCCATGGCTCTGCATTGTGTTGATGAACTTCCATTTTATTGTTTTGCATGTCAAAGGTTACATCGGACATGTGCAAGAAATAGTTGGCGAAATATTCCTTGATGACGTAGCCCTTATATCCGCAGCAAACCACGAAGTCGTTAATTCCGTGAGCTGAGTAAACCTTCATGATGTGCCAGAGAATCGGGCGTCCGCCGATCTCGATCATCGGCTTCGGACGCGTCGATGTCTCTTCGCTGATTCGTGTTCCAAGACCACCTGCAAGAATGACTGCTTTCATCGTTTCTCCCTACAACTTGGCAAGTGCTTCAAACGCTTCAGGAATTGGGTAATGGTGATTGCCGACGAACAAACCGTTCCGGTCGATGTGATCGGCATTCTTCAATGTACCGTGCACTTCAGAATCAAAGTATTTCACCACTTCATTCTTGGCAAAATTGCCTGCAACGATCGGTCGACATTCAAAGCCCAGTTCATTCAATCTCACTACCAGCGCTTTACGCGTGAGCTTGCTACCGGGACGAATCACCAGGCTGAAACCGAACCAGCTGCTCTCACCGATCTCCTGCTGGATGATGACGTCAGGATGACTTGCCAACGCCGCTTGTAGCAGTTTTCCGTTCTTGCGGCGTTCTTCCACCATCTTGGGCAGTCGTTTGACTTGTTCGATGCCCAGAGCACCTTCCATTTCGAGGGGGCGGACGTTGTAGCCCGGCAGCACAAAGCGGAACGACTCCTCGAACGGATCATCGCTTTTTTCACCGCACACCAGGTTTTGCTTGGGTAGATTGCGTGTCCAGCCATGGGCCCGAAGAGATAATAGTATTTGATAGAGCTCTTCATCGTCCGTAACGATCATTCCGCCTTCCATGGTGGAGATGTGGTGGCTAAAGAAAGAACTGAACGTGCCCATTACGCCGAAGGTTCCTGCTTGTTTGTCCTGGAATTTTGCACCCATTGACTCGCAATTATCTTCGATCAACACGATTTCGCGTTTGCCGATGATCTGCCGAATGCGCCCGAAATCGTTCGGGTTTCCCAGCAGATTGACCGCCATGATGGCGCGAGTCTTGTTTGTAACGGCTTGTTCCAGTTGCTCGAGATCGTAGTTGAGTGTTTGCAAGTCGATATCGACGAATTTGATCTTCAATCCGTATTGATACAGCGGGTAGTACGTCGTGCTCCACGACACGGCCGGCACGATGACCTCATCGCCCCGCTTCAGTTTCAATTTGGAATTCTTGGTATAGAACAACGCAGCAACCATAAGCAGATTCGCGGAAGAGCCTGAGTTCACCATCACACAGTGTTTGCTGCCGACGTACTTGGCAAAATCACCCTCAAAGGCTTGCACGTTTGCGCCCATAGTGTACATGCCGGAGGCGATGACGCGTTGCATCGCATCTTGCTCTTCCTGCCCCCAGGAGGCAGTGGCTAAGGGAAACTTGAAACTCATTGCTGGTGCTCCTTCAAATAGTAGCTATATGTTTTTTCGATTCCTTCGCGCAATCCATTCTGCGCTTTCCAACCCCAAGCGAGTTGTCGCTCGACACTCACCAGTTTGCGTGCCATGCCGACAGGTTTGCCAAGGTCGTGAACAAAAGAGCCGGTGTACCCCATCACATCCGCCGCTGCTTGATAATATTCGTTGATGGTGTAGTCATGCCCCAGGCCGACGTTCATATAGGTAGGCAGTGTTTCGAAATCCTTTATCGCCCGCAGAACTGCATCAGCCAAGTCACCCGCATACATGAATTCACGGCGCGCAGTTCCGTCGCCCCATATCTCAACGGAGGTCTGTCCCGCTAGCTTGGCCAAATGGACTTTGTGGATTATCGCGGGGATCAGGTGCGAATGCGCCGGATCGAATTTGTCGTGGCGCCCGTAGATATTGCATGGAATTAGCGTCTTGTATTGGTAGTTCGCATCCTCGCGCATGAGGTAATCGCAAAGTCGCGCTGTCACTACCTTAGCTAGAGCATAGCCTTCATTGGTCGGCTCAAGTTCACCCTTGAGTACCATCTCTTCTTTCAACGGCTCGTTGTGGTTGCGCGGATACATGCAGGAGCTGCCAAGATTGATCAAGCGTTTGATACCTGCCTGATGCGCAGCCCAGACGATGTTACGCCCCATGTCGAGATTATCCATCAGGAAATGAACTGGTTCGCGCATGTTGGCCTGGATACCACCGACTTTGCCGGCCGCGTGGATCACCATATCCGGGCGGTGCTTTTGCAAATAAGCCTGCACGGCACTGAAGTTGCACAAATCCAGTTCGCTACTACGGGGCGCGATGACATCAAATTCCTCAATGCCTGGATATTCGAGCAGGTTGCGCCCGACCATGCCACCACCACCAGTCAATAAGATTCGAAGCTTGCTCATAGGTCAACCAGTAATTATTCGTGCGGATTGAAGGCGGTATAACCGTGCTTCTTTACCAATTCATCACGCTCCGCACCCTTAAGGTCTTCGCGCACCATCTCGCTGACCAGTTCATCGAAGGTGATCTTGGGGGTCCAGCCAAGTTTGTTTTTGGCTTTGCTGGCATCACCCAAAAGTGTTTCGACTTCGGTGGGGCGGAAGTAGCGCGGATCAACGCGCACTATCGCGCGCGAGGACTGAGTACCGGGTACTGAGGACTGAGTGACCAGGTAGCCGACTTCGTCGGCATCTTTTCCTTCCCAGCGGATTTCCATGCCCAGTTCCTTGGCTGCTGCATTCACAAAATCGCGCACGCTGTATTGCACGCCGGTTGCAATTACAAAGTCTTCCGGCTTGTCTTGCTGCAGCATTAGCCATTGCATTTCCACGTAATCCTTGGCATGGCCCCAATCGCGCAGTGAATTCATATTGCCCAGGTACAGGCATTCTTGCAGGCCGAGTTTGATGCGTGCCAGTGCGCGGGTAATCTTGCGCGTGACAAAGGTTTCGCCGCGTATTGGCGATTCGTGGTTGAACAAGATGCCGTTGCAAGCATAAATGCCATAAGCTTCGCGGTAATTGACTGTGATCCAGTAGGCATAAAGTTTGGCTACAGCATAAGGGCTGCGCGGATAGAACGGCGTAGTCTCTTTTTGCGGTGTCTCTTGCACCAGACCGTATAGCTCGGAAGTGGATGCCTGATAGAAACGTGTCTTCTTGGTCAAGCCGAGCATGCGAATTGCTTCCAGAATTCGCAAAGAGCCCAGTGCATCGGAATTGGCTGTGTATTCCGGCTCTTCAAACGATACTGCAACGTGGCTTTGAGCTGCAAGGTTGTAAATTTCGTCCGGCTGAACTTTCTGGATGATGTGGGTCAGGCTGGAGGAGTCGGTCATGTCGCCATGATGCAGAAAAAAAGGCCTTCCCGTTTCATGCAAATCGTGGAAAAGATGATCGATACGGGCAGTGTTGAACAGTGAACTGCGACGTTTGATGCCATGCACCTCGTACCCTTTGTCCAACAGCAATTCTGAGAGATAGGCGCCGTCTTGTCCGGTAACGCCGGTGATTAATGCAACCTTCCTGGTTTTGCTCATTTGCTTTTCCCTGTTGTTTGGCTATCTGCCGTAATTATCTTCATAGCGCTGTATATCGTCTTCGCCCAAATAATCGCCGACCTGAATCTCGACGATGTGCAGCGGTTCTTTGCCGAGATTTTCCAGACGATGTTTTGCGCCTATCGGAATATAGGTACTTTGATTTTTCTGAACGGTAATGACTTTTTCTCCGTTGGTGACAGTGGCGGTACCGGACACAACTACCCAATGTTCGGAGCGCTGCCGATGGCTTTGCAAACTCAGGCGCGCGCCCGGTGCAACTTCGATACGCTTGAGCTTAAAGCCCTCCGGATCTTCTTCCAGCACGGTGTAGCTGCCCCATGGACGGTTCACTTTGGCATGAAAGATATGTTCGGTGGCGCCCTGATCGTGTAGTTTATCCACGACCTCGCGCACACGCTGCGTCTGATCGCTCTTCGAGATCAGCACCGCATCGGCGGTCTCGATCACGCACAGGTCTTCCACTCCGATAACCGCGACAAGTCGCTTTTCGGCGCGGATCAAGCTGTCTTTACAATCCACTGCGATGACATTGCCTTGCAGTGCATTCCCATTCGCATCTTTGGGCGATATCTCATGCACCGCTTGCCAACTGCCAACGTCGTTCCAGCCGATGTCGCAGGGGATGAGCGAGACTCGATCCGATTTTTCCAATACACCGTAGTCAATTGAGATAGAGGGCATTTCGGCGAAGTGTTTTTCCACTGCTTGCTGGAAGGTTGAACCGGTTTGGCGTTCTGCAAGGATCGTTTGTACGACTTTGTCCACTTCTGGCAAGTAGCGTTGTATTTCGGCAAGGATCGTTGAAGCCCGCCATACGAACATGCCGGAATTCCAGTAGTAATCGCCTTCTTTAAGAAAATGCTCGGCGGTTTCTTGATCCGGCTTTTCGGTGAAACGTTCAACTTCCAAAACACTGTTCTGAGTGCCAGAAAGGCTGTTCTGGGTACTGAGTGCTGAGTGCTGAGAAACATTGTTCTGAGTGCTGTGTGCTGAGTGCTGAGAAACTTTGTTCTGAGTTGTGAGTGCTGAGTGCTGAGGAGAGCTGCTCTCTGCCTTTTCACTCGGCACTCGGCACTCAGTACTCAGTACTCTCTTCTCTTCACTCGTTGCTCGTGTTTTGATATAGCCAAAGCCTGTATCGGGACGGGTTGGCTGAATTCCGAAAGTTATCAATTTGCCGGTTTGAGCCGCCTCAATTGCCGTGCCCAGATGTTCGCGGAATCTTGCTTCGTCTTTGATGACATGATCGGCAGGCAGCACAACCATGACAGGGTCTGCGCCTTTTGCCATAAGGTAGGCTGCGGCCAATGCGATGGCTGGTGCTGTGTTGCGGCCAATGGGTTCATATATGGCTTGGTAGGGCAAAAGAGCGTGATACGCCTCTCCTTTTGCATGCGATTCCTGCGTGACAATCAACACATCCTTTGCCTCTATTGTTGGAGACAGGCGATTGATCGTGGTCTGCAGCAACGAGTCATCGCCATCCAGCGCCAGAAATTGTTTCGGACGATGCTGTCTCGACATAGGCCACAGCCTGCTGCCGCTACCACCCGCCAATATGACGGCGTTGACCTTACTCATGCGCTTTCTCCAGCAGGTTCTTTTGCTCGGCCTCGCGCTGCAATTCTTCGATCTCGGTACGTAGACGCTCGTATTCGCGAATCTTGATTTTCAAAAATTCAACTGTCATGCGCGCCTTTTGCTCAACACCACTAGGCGTAAGCAAATAGGCATAGGCCAGCTTATTGTCGCTGTTGCGGAAGTTATTGATCTTGAGGCTGCCCTTTTGAACCAGCGCGTTGAGGCAGAAGTTGATTTTGCCAAGGCTGACGCCAAGACGCTTTGCCAGATCCCTTTGCGAGAGTCCGGGGTTCTCTTCCAGCGTCTTGAGAAGACTGTAATGTGTGGTTTCGTCTAACATTCAGGGTGCGTTCAGTCGTTGAACGGGGCGCATTACAGCAGGCTTGGGTTGATTGTGTCAAGCATTCAACAGGCTGATTTCGTTACAATGGTGCACCTTTCTACCCGCCTACCCTTAGTGAACGACCACTCTCAAGCCAATTTGCGCATCGCTATCGTTCGTTTTTCCGCGCTTGGCGACGTAGTGATGGTGTCGGCCGCCGTGCTGGCTTTGCAGCTCAGCTTTCCGGCTGCAACGATCACCTGGATCACCAGTCCTTTCGCTTACGCGTTGCTCAAAGGAATGGATGGGGTCAACTTTGAAGTGTTTGATAAGCCGCGTACTTTTGCGGACTACCGCGCGTTTTATCGTGCTTTCCGGCATCGACAGTTTGATGTAGTACTCGCGATGCAGGCCAATTTGCGCATCAACCTGCTTTATCCCGCGCTGCACGCCCCGGTCAAGATCGGCTTCGACCGCACGCGGGCACGCGAAGGGCAGTGGTTGTTTTGCAATCGCCAAATTCCTTTCAGCGACTCTCACCTTACCGATAGTTTCCTGTCTTTTGTCGAGACCTTGTCCGGTTCGCCTGCGATGGCTACCTGGAAATTGCCTCTCGACGCGAGCGATGAGGGATGGGCTCGAGAGCAGTTTCAGTCGCTACCCAAACCCTGGGTAGCGATCCATCCTCATTCAAGCAAGGCTGAACGTAACTGGTTGCCGGAACGCTACGAAGAAATCGTGACCCAAGCCATTAGTCGCTGGAAAAGCGGTGTGGTGCTAACCGGCGGCAACTCTGCTACGGAAATGGCTTTGTGTGAACGCCTGTCGCATCTATTCCCCGACCACACCTTAAATCTCTGCGGCAAGTCTAGTCCCAAGCAACTTGCCGCAGTACTCGGTCTTGCGGATGTTCTGATTGCGCCCGATACCGGTGCAGTGCACATTGCCAGAGCCATGGGCACGCCTGTGGTCGGGCTCTATGCCGTTGCGTCGCCCAAGCTGACCGGGCCCTATCGGCAATTGGAGTATTGTGTGGATCGCTATCCCCAAGCGGTCAAAAAATATCTGGGTAAAGACGCCGACGAGGTTCCCTGGAATACACGCGTGCATCATCCCGATGCAATGGCTTTGATTGAGGTTTCCGACGTTATATTTCAGCTGGAAAAACTATTGGGACCGCTAATATGAGGCGAAAATTTCTATTTGCCCGTCATTCCGGCGAAGGCCGGAATCCAGTGTTTCTATTCAACTGGACACCGGCCTTCGCCGGTGTGACAAGTGATTAAAGGCGCACTTATGAGGAAGCTTATTGACTCAAGATTTGCTTACACCGCGCTGATCTGGCTGCTGCTGCCCTATGTCTTTTTCCATTTGTGGTGGCGCTCGCGCAAGCAACCTGAATATCTCGATCATATCGGCGAACGCTTTGGCCGTTATAAGGTGAGTTGCGACAAACCCGTTATCTGGATACACACTGTTTCAGTCGGCGAAACCCGGGCCACGGTCACGCTGGTGCAGAGTTTGCGCGCGAACTATCCCGATCACCAAATCCTTCTCACCCATACTACGCCCACCGGGCGGGCTGCCAGTGAACAGCTATACGGCGACGATGTAATCCGGGTGTATTTGCCCTATGACTATCCGTTCGCAGTAAAACGTTTCCTGAAGCACTTTCGGCCGCGTGTAGGAGTTCTGCTGGAAACCGAGATCTGGTTCAACCTTATTCATGCATGCCATGCAGAATCAGTTCCGCTGTTATTGCTTAATGCCCGGCTTTCGGAAAAGTCGGCCAAACGTTATGCCAGTTTCCCCAAGCTTGCCCGTGCCAGCCTGCACACGCTGTTCCTGATCTCGGCGCAGACTGAAGACGATGCATTGCGCCTTGCCGGTTTGGCTAATCGCGCCGTTCCCGTGATGGGCAATCTGAAATTCGACATTGCACCACCCGCCGCGATGCTGGAATTGGGCAAGCATCTGCGTTCCCTGTTTGGCGAGCACCGGCCTGTTTTCGTTGCGGCCAGCACGCGAGAGGGGGAGGAGGCGCTTTTGCTGGACGCCTTGCGCAATGCGGATGTGGATAAATTGCTTGTTGTGATTGTGCCGCGCCATCCGCAGCGTTTTGATGAAGTTGCCGCAATGATCGAACAACGCGGATTGCGCATGCAGCGTCGCAGCGACGACGATCCCATTTCCGATCACACCCAGATCGTGCTGGGGGACAGTATGGGGGAGATGTTCGCCTACTATGCAGCGTGCGACCTGGCTTTTATTGGCGGAAGTTTGTTGCCATTTGGCGGCCAGAATCTGATCGAGGCCTGCGCGGTCGGCACACCCTTACTGATTGGTCCGCATACCTACAACTTCGCGCAGGCAACGGAGCTCGCCGTTGCCAAAGGCGCAGCGATTCAGGCCCATCATGCTGACGACCTCGTTCATCAGATCAATATCCTGCTGCACAATCCTGAGCAATTAAATCAAATGAGCCAAGCCGGAAAATCCTTTGTAAATAGTAATCGCGGCGCAACCAAACATGCCGTTTCGCACATAGCGCTGGCGCTCAATCAGGTGCTCTACAACGAAATAGTTTCAAGTCAGGTAAAATTTCGCCATGAATAAAACTCTCGTCACCGGCGGAGCCGGCTTCATAGGGTCGGCAGTCATACGCCAATTTATTAACGATACGGCTTGCAGCGTTGTTAATGTGGACAAGCTGACCTACGCGGGAAACTTGCAATCTCTGGCTTCGGTGTCGGACAACCCACGTTATCGTTTCGAGCAAGTAGACATTTGCGATGCTGCCGAAGTGGCACGGGTATTCCGTGAGCACCAGCCGGATGCTGTGATGCACCTTGCGGCCGAGTCGCACGTTGATCGTTCTATCAGCGGCCCGGCAGACTTTATCCAGACCAATATCATCGGCACCTATACTTTGCTCGAAGCCGCACGCGGCTACTGGAACAGCCTGGATGGGGAGCGCAAAGCTGGTTTCCGCTTCCACCATATTTCCACCGATGAAGTCTACGGCAGCCTAGGCGACACCGGCTTTTTCACTGAAGAAACGGCCTATGAACCCAATTCACCTTATTCCGCCAGCAAGGCATCGTCGGATCATCTGGTGCGCGCATGGCACCATACTTACGGCTTTCCCGTGGTCACCACCAACTGCTCCAACAACTATGGGCCTTACCATTTTCCGGAAAAACTCATTCCGCTGGTGATCCTGAATGCCGTAAATGGCAAGCCGCTTCCCATTTACGGCAAGGGCGACAACATTCGCGACTGGCTGTATGTAGACGACCATGCGCGCGCGTTGCGTCTGGTGCTGGAGCGCGGCAAGCTCGGCGAGACCTACAATATCGGTGGTTGGAACGAGAAGACCAATCTCGAAGTGGTGCTTGCCATCTGTGCCGCGCTGGATGAACTACGCCCGCAAGGCGCTCCGCACAACAAACTTATAACCTACGTCGCAGACCGTCCCGGTCACGACAAACGCTATGCCATCGACGCCACCAAGCTTGCACGCGACCTCGGCTGGAAGCCACAGGAGACGTTCGAGACCGGCCTGCGCAAGACCGTCGAATGGTATCTGCAGAATACGGACTGGGTAAAAGGCGTAACCAGCGGCGAGTATCAGCATTGGGTTGAAAAACAGTACGGGGGAAACAGTGCTGAGTAGTGAGTGCCGAGTGCTGAGTAGAAGCAGTTCGGGGCAGTGCGTGCTTGACGCTCAGCACTCGGCACTCAAGACTCAGTACTTGGTTTTGTACTCCGTACTCGTTACTCGGTACTGAACTTATGGGGATTTCGCGGTTTGAGGAGTTGATTGCTTGGCAAAAAGCGCGTGTACTCGCCGCTTCAATTTATCAAATCACTGCGCAAGGTGCTTTTTCTAAAGATTTTGGCTTTAAAGATCAGATTCAGAGAGCCGGAGTATCTGTGATGTCTAATGTCGCTGAGGGTTTTGAGCGCGGTAGTTCGGCAGAATTTCACCAATATCTGGTTATTGCCAAAGCTTCCTGCGCAGAGTTGCGGGCCCAGCTTTATCTCGCGCATGATGTCGGCTACATTGACCAGAAATTATTCAATGAAACAATGGAACTAGCGGAAGAAGTGGCCCGGTTGGTTGGCGGACTTAGGGCATCAGTAAAACGACAAGGTATAACTAAATGACTCAACACTCCACTCCGAACTCAGCACATGGTACTCAGCACTCTATGAAAGGAATTATTTTAGCCGGCGGTTCCGGCACGCGGCTTTACCCGGTAACGCAGACGATTTCCAAGCAGTTGCTGCCGGTGTACGACAAGCCGATGATCTACCATCCGCTCACGACCTTGATGCTCGCCGGCATACGTGATGTACTGGTTATCTCCACCCCGCAGGACACTCCGCGCTTTGAACAACTGCTCGGCGACGGCTCACAATGGGGCATGAATTTTTCGTATGCGGTGCAACCTTCACCCGATGGTCTGGCGCAGGCTTTCATCATCGGTGAATCCTTTATCGGCAACGACGCATGTTCGCTGGTGCTGGGCGACAACATCTTCTATGGCCACGCTTTCGATACCCTGCTGACCCCGGCGGCAAACAAGACCGATGGCGGCACGGTGTTCGCCTACCACGTACATGATCCGGAACGTTACGGGGTGGTCGATTTCGATGCATCGGGCCGCGCGCTCAGCATCGAAGAAAAACCCCTGAAGCCGAAATCCAACTATGCCGTGACTGGCCTGTATTTCTACGACAACGATGTGGTCGAGATCGCCAAGTCGATCAAACCCTCGGCCCGCGGCGAGCTGGAGATCACCACCGTCAACCAGATCTACCTGGATCGAGGCAAGCTTGAAGTGCAGCTGATGGGGCGCGGCTATGCGTGGCTCGACACCGGCACGCACGAATCGCTGCTGGAAGCCTCCATGTTCATCCAGACGCTGGAGAAGCGGCAGGGCCTGAAGATCGCCTGCCCTGAAGAGATCGCCTATCGCAAAGGCTACATCTCGGCCGAGCAATTGCAAAGACTCATCGCTCCGCTGGCCAAGAACGGTTACGGCCAGTACCTGCAACGCCTGCTGCAGGAAGAGAGGCGTTGATGCAAGTCGTTGCTACTGCCATTCCCGACCTATTCATCGTCGAGCCAAAAGTGTTCGGCGATGACCGCGGTTTCTTCTATGAGAGTTTCAATCAGCGTCGCTTCACCGAATTGACCGGGGTGACCGACCCTTTCGTGCAGGACAACCATTCCAAATCCGCCCGCAACGTATTGCGCGGCCTGCATTACCAGATCCGCCAGCCGCAGGGAAAACTGGTGCGCGTCATCGCCGGGGAAGTGCTGGATATCGCCGTTGATATTCGCCGCAGTTCGGCCACTTTCGGTCAGTGGGTAGGCGTGAATCTGTCTGCCGAGAACAAGAAGATGCTATGGGTACCCAAAGGCTTCGCCCACGGGTTCGTGGTGCTGAGCGAGTCCGCCGAGTTCCTGTACAAAACGACCGACTACTGGGCGCCCGAACACGAGCGCTGCATCGCTTGGAACGACCCCGATCTGGCCATCGACTGGCAATTGGCTGGCGCGACACCGCTGCTCTCCGCCAAGGACCAGGCCGGCAAGCTCCTGCGCGATGCCGAGACGTTCGCATGAAAAGAATATTGGTCACGGGCAAGAACGGCCAGGTCGGCTGGGAGCTGCAGCGTTCTCTCGCCGCTTTCGGTGAGATCATTGCGCTCGATTCGGACTCAATGGATCTTGCCGATCCGGATGCGATCCGGCGCACTATTCGCGAAGTTCGCCCCGACATCATCGTCAATCCCGCCGCTTATACCGCCGTCGACAAGGCCGAAAGCGAAATGGAACTGGCCAATGCAGTAAACGGCATCGCGCCCGGCGTCCTGGCCGAGGAAGCGAAACTGCTCGGCGCAATACTGGTGCACTACTCGACAGACTATGTGTTCGATGGCAGCAAGCCTGCGCCTTATGTCGAAAGCGACGTACCCAACCCGCAAAGTGTCTATGGCAGAACAAAGCTGGCCGGAGAACAGGCTGTGCGCGCTTCCGGGTGCAAGCACCTGATCTTTCGTACCAGCTGGGTGTATGGCGTGCACGGCGGGAATTTCGTCAAGACAATGTTGCGCCTGGCCAGGGAACGCAACGAGTTGCGCATCGTTGCCGATCAGTTCGGTGCGCCAACCTGGGCCAAAGATATCGCCAACTCGACCGCCACCGCGCTGCACAACTGGCAGCAACTGGCATGGGATGACCGCCTGAGCGGGCTATATCACCTCACCGCCGCCGGTCGCACCAACTGGCATCAGTTCGCTGAAACGATCATCCGCGAAGCGCGCAAGTACGACACCGCGCTTGCCGCCAAGACCATTGCGGTCAACCCCATCGCAACGCACGAATACCCGCTGCCCGCCAAGCGCCCGGTCAACTCGGTGCTGGCGAACGACAAGGTGCGCAATGCGTTCGGAATTGCGATGCCGGAATGGCAGGATAGTCTCGTCGAATGCGTACGGCTGCTCTACGCGCAGCCGTAGCGATCTTGGAACCCAGTTTGTTATTGGCCGTCATTCCGGCGCAGGCCGGAATCCAGTCATAAATATCATTCTGCGCAGCAGGCAACATGATGTTGGCTCGCTTGCGCGAGAAATATATAGTCATCTGGATTCCGGCCTGCGCCGGAATGACATGGCTGTCTTATGGACAATCTGGTGTGAACTCAGTGCAGCGCCAGATTGACCCTGCCCAAGTCGTCTTCCGCCAGCCCGCCCACCGCCGCCTTCAGGCTTAACTGGCTGACCAGATAGTTGTATTGCGCCTGGTACAGGTCGCGCCGGGTCGAGAACAGCTGCTGTTGCGCATTGAGCACGTCCAGGTTGGTGCGCACGCCCACTTGCTGTCCCAGTTTGCTCGCTTCCAGCAGGCTTTCGCTGGATTTCAATGCCTGCTGCAGGGCCTGTACCTGCGAGATGCCGCTGACTACGCCCAGATACGCCTGGCGCGTCTGCAGTTCGACGTTGCGGCGGGCGTTCTCCAGGTCCTGTCTGGCCTTCTCGCGGTTGGCTTCGGCTTCGCGCCATTTGGACTGGATGGCGCCGCCCTGGAACAGCGGCATATTGAGCTGGACGCCGATGGCGGTGCTGCGCGTGTCGGTGGCGCCGAAGGTGCCGCCGCCGGTGGTGTTCTTGTTGTAGTTGGCCACCAGGTCGACGGTGGGCAGGTGGCCGCCGCGGTTGCGGTCGACTTCGCGGTCGGCGATCTCGGCCGCGGCCTGGGCCATGGCGATCTGGTAGTTGCCGTGCCGGGCGTCGTCTACCCATTTCTGTATGTCGGCCGGTACCGGGGCTTCCAGCTTGAAGCCGGGGCCGAGGTCGTTGAGTGTACCGACGTTGCCATTGACCAGTTGCTGCAGGCTGCGGCGCTTGATCTCGAGGTTGTTGGCGGCGTTCAGCTCCTGGGCGACGATGAGGTCGTAGCGGGCCTGGGCTTCATAGGTGTCGGTGACGGTGGCGGTGCCGACTTCGAAGTTGCGCTTGGCCTGTTCCAGTTGTTCGGAGATGGCGGTCTTCTGGGCGGCGGTCAGCTGGACGTTGTCCTGGGCGATGAGGACGTCGAAGTAGGCCTGGGCGCTGCGCAGGATGAGGTCCTGTTCGGCCAGTTTGAACTGGGCTTCCGAAATCGCCACTTGCAGTTCGGATTCGTTGTACAGGGCCCAGTTCTGTTCGCGGAACAGGGGTTGCACGAGGGTGGCGCCGTAGCCGTGGCTGTTGTATTGCTGGTTGCCGCCGTAGGGGGCGAGGAAGGAGCCGGGGGCGTAGGTGGTGGTGACGTTGTTCTTGGTGGTGTTGGCGTTGAGGCTGACGCTGGGCAGCAGCAGGGAGCGGCCCTGGGTGAGTTTCTCCTCACCTGCCTGCTGGCTGGCCCGGGCGGCGGCGAACACGGCGTCCTGGCTCTGCGCCGCGTGGTAGATGTCGAGCAGGTCGGTCGCGCCTGCCAGCGGGGTGATGCCCAGCGACAGGAATACGCATAGTGCTGTTTTGGAGAGTTTCATCGCCCGTTCCTAATATTAGAGTTTGCTAATATTACATGTTGCGACCAAGCATTTCAAGCTTGGGGCGAACCTCGCCCCGGCGGGATCAGAATACGAAGCGTTGCGGCTGGGGAGCGTTCACGAGCGGCGCGACGCTGGTCTCGAACAGGGTGGTGGTCTCGAAAACGCCGGGCGCCACGCAGGTGACCCTCATGGCGTGCATCGCGGGAGCATCTCCGACGATGGCAAACAGGCGGCCGCCAACGTTCAACATCTCATAGAAGGATTCCGGCGGCAGCGGCACCGAACCGGTCAGCACGATGGCATCATATTTCTCAGTCCCCCAGCCTTTGGAGGCATCGCCGATTTCCAGCGTGACGTTATCGTAATGATGTGCAGCCAGGGTGCGTGCCGCGCGAGCGCTCAATTCCTGCACCAGCTCCACGCTGGTGACGTGTGCCGCCATGCGCGACAACAGCGCTGTCAGATAGCCGCTGCCCGTGCCCACTTCCAGCACTCGGTCGCTGAGCTTGAGCTCAAGCGCCTGCAAGGCGCGCGCTTCCAGCTTGGGCGACCACATCGAAGCGCCATGACCCAGGGGGATCTCGATATCCATGAAGGCCAGCGATTGTTTGTCCACGGGTACGAAATGTTCGCGCTTGACCTTCTTGATGAGGTCGAGAACCTCGATATCCAGCACATCCCAAGGACGTATCTGCTGTTCCACCATGTTGAAGCGCGCAAGTTCCATGTTGTTCATCCCCCTGTCCCCTAGCTACGTAGTTTCAAATCGAAGCGCAGTATAACAAGCACACCCTGCCCGCTCAACGCTTTATCAGCTTGCCATAGGGACCGGTTTCCAGTACCTTCATCGCTCGCTAGGGGTCTTCGTAACGAAGTGAGAAACACCCTTTGAACCTGTACGGGTAATGCCGTCGTAGGGAAGCATCCCCCGATGCTCCCCCGTTAATTTTGGAGCACCATCAAATGAACGCCAATCCCCAATTCCTGGCTGCTGCTGCACATGTCGACGAAGCGGCAGTCAAACCCTTGCCGAATTCGCGCAAGATCTATGTCGAAGGCAGCAGGCCTGACATCCGCGTGCCGATGCGCGAGATCACGCTGACCGATACCCACCTGAACAACGGCGTCGAGAAGAACCCACCGATCTACGTCTACGACTGCTCCGGCCCTTATACCGACCCCGCCGTCAAGATCGACATCCGTTCCGGCCTGGACGAGATGCGCGCGCCGTGGATCGCCGAGCGCAACGACACCGAGCCGTTGCCGCGCCTGACCTCCGAATACGGCCAGCAGCGTCTGAACGACCCGACACTGGCCGACATGCGCTTCAACCTCAAGCACACGCCGCGCAAGGCCAAGCCCGGCAAGAACGTGACGCAGATGCACTATGCCCGCCAAGGCATCATCACGCCGGAGATGGAATACATCGCCATCCGCGAGAACCAGAGGATCGACGGACTTTCCGAAATGTTGCTGACCCAGCACAAGGGCGAGAACTTCGGCAAAGCCATGCCGAAGAAGATCACGCCGGAATTCGTGCGCGACGAAGTCGCTGCCGGACGCGCCGTGATCACCACCAACATCAACCACCCCGAAGTCGAACCGATGATCATCGGGCGCAACTTCCTGGTAAAGATCAACGCCAACATCGGCAACTCCGCGCTCGGTTCCAGTATCCAGGAAGAAGTCGAGAAGATGACCTGGGCCATCCGCTGGGGTGGCGACACGGTGATGGATCTCTCCACCGGCAAGAACATCCACGAGACGCGCGAATGGATCATCCGCAATTCGCCCGTGCCCATCGGCACCGTGCCCATCTACCAGGCGTTGGAGAAAGTGAACGGTAAGGCCGAAGACCTGACCTGGGAGATATTCAAGGACACCTTGATCGAGCAGGCCGAACAAGGCGTGGACTACTTCACCATCCACGCCGGTGTACTGCTGCGCTACATCCCGATGACCGCAAACCGCATGACCGGCATCGTATCGCGCGGCGGTTCTATCATGGCCAAGTGGTGTCTGGCACACCACAAGGAGAATTTCCTCTATACGCATTTCGAGGATATCTGCGAGATCATGAAGACCTACGACGTGACCTTCAGCCTAGGCGATGGATTGCGCCCCGGCTCGATCTACGACGCCAACGACGAGGCGCAACTAGGCGAACTGAAGACGCTGGGCGAGCTGACGCAGATCGCGTGGAAACACGACGTGCAGGTGATGATCGAAGGCCCCGGCCATGTGCCCATGCACATGATCAAGGAGAACATGGACCTGCAACTGAAGTGGTGCCACGAAGCGCCGTTCTACACGCTGGGCCCGCTGACGCAGGACATCGCCCCCGGCTACGATCACATCACCAGCGCCATCGGTGCTGCGATGATCGGCTGGTTCGGCACCGCCATGCTGTGCTACGTCACGCCCAAGGAACACCTCGGCCTGCCCAACAAGGCCGACGTGAAGGAAGGCATCATCACCTACAAGATCGCCGCCCACGCCGCCGACCTCGCCAAGGGCCACCCCGGCGCGCAGATCCGCGACAACGCCATGAGCAAGGCGCGCTTCGAATTCCGCTGGGAGGACCAGTTCAACATCGGCCTCGACCCCGACCGCGCGCGCGAGTACCACGACGAAACTCTGCCCAAAGAATCGGCCAAGGTCGCGCACTTCTGCTCCATGTGCGGCCCGCATTTCTGCTCAATGAAGATATCGCAGGATGTGCGCGACTTCGCAGCGAAGGAAGGCCTTTCCGAGCAGGAAGCGCTTAAGAAGGGGATGGAAGTGAAGTCGGTGGAGTTTGTGAAGCAGGGGGCAGAGGTTTATCACAAGGCTTGAGGAATCATATAAGGCGACGCCGTTATCCTTACCGCCAGAAGCAAGTTTCAAAATTTGGGGACAGTGAATAATCCCATTTATTGACCGCTTGAAAAGTCTTGAGCAAATACGACAGCTCGCCAAATAGCGGCATGGATCTTCGCTCTTCCTCGGTTGCCGCACGAAGCGCTACAAATTCATGCAGCGCATGATCGTCGTCGGTGGGGCCTCCTGATAAATCCCACAATTCTTTGTACACGGGCGGTATGCCAACTTGCTCTGCGACAAAGTACTCGCCTGATTCCAAACATTCCTTTAGTGCAGTAATGTCTTCTTGCGTAGGCTCTCCAGATAAAAGAAGTGAATCCCACGCTTTATAGTTCGACCCATCGCGGTACATATACTCGAAAATGCAATAAGTAATATCGCTGGTCATCATAGTGGCTATCTCCTACTATCTATGAAAAGCTCGTTCCGATGCCACGCAATAAATTCCGTTTGTGGCGCAAAGCGTTCAGGCAACTCTATCGCCTTTCCCTCCAGCGGCAGAAGAACTTCGACCACAAACGCCTCTTTGTTTCGCTTCAATTCCGCCGAGACGACGACCCTCATGTCATCGGAAATCGTTATAAGCCCTTTATCAAATGCCCGGTCATGAATGGCCGACAAACAAAGGCCATTGCTTGGATTGAGGCGATTCGCTTTATCTTTGCTCCAAGGCACAATATGACTGGCTACCAGCAACCTAGGCTCAGACAATCCCGACATGCAACAGCGCCCTCGATAGCTACTCAACACTGCGCGTCGAAAGAAGCTTTGCTTGATGCGTTGCTCAGTAACAACCTTGCGCGTCTCTCCGGCGAAATCCTCTGGAACGAGTTGCTCGTCAGCGTCATCCACGGTAACGGCTTTTGTATCAAGGCTACGCCGCAGCAATTCAGTCTCGACAGCAAGCTTCTCCCAATCGGAGTGGAATTCTTCCCAAATTTCTCGGTCGAGTTTAGATGCACCTTCCAGTCCCTTGCGCCCTGTGCTCGTGATGGCCGGATCTAGACTGGCAAAGTTGACCAGCTTCATCGCCACTGCATCGGCTGTCCGCCCTATCAACTGAGCAAGGTGCTTGATCTCTGGATTACGACTATGCAGTTTGCCGAAAGGCAACTGACAATAAAGATGAAATGCCAGCTCGAGTTGTTCCTTCGTCCAACGGGTTGAGGCCATCATGCTCTCCGCTATTCGTCCAAGATTTCTAGAAGTTTATCCTGGCATCCAATCAGTTACACAAATATCTGAGTGTAATAAGCCCCGAATATTGGTTATTTGAGGGCCATGTTATTTAATGCAGTAAACTGCCAACCCCCTTGTAACTTCTCTTTTCCATGAACTGCCGCCCCTCCTGCGCCGCCTGCTGCATTGCGCCTTCCATCACCTCGCCCCTGCCCGGCATGCCGCATGGCAAGCCTGCCGGTGTACCGTGCGTGCAGCTCGATGAAGACCTGCGCTGCAAGGTATTCGGTTCGCCGGATCGTCCGGCCTTCTGTGCTGGATTGCAGCCCTCCGCGGAGATGTGCGGTGCTTCGCGTGAACATGCACTGGAATGGCTTGGGTTGATGGAGTCGGCAACCAAGCCGCATGTATAATCCGCGCCATGCAATTTCGCCCGCCTGCCCTTCCCTCTTTGGAGATCACCTCGGCTTCTCCGTGCATCGGCCATTGCACCACCGTGCTGGGGGATGATGTGTGCCGCAGTTGCCATCGCACTTTTGAGGAGATCACTCGCTGGCTGGAAATGAGTGACGACGAACGCCAGGCAGTCAATCAACGTATCGCAACCGAACATTTACTGGATTAATTCCGCATGGACACATTGCTGCTTATCAAAGCCGCCATTCTTGGCGTTGTCGAAGGCCTCACCGAATTCCTCCCCATCTCCAGCACCGGCCACCTGATTTTGGCCGGCGACCTGCTGAACTTCAACGATGAAAAGGGTAAGGTGTTCGAGATCGTGATCCAGTTCGCGGCCATCCTGGCAGTGTGCTGGGAATACCGCGCGAAAATATTCACGGTGGTCGGCGGCCTGTCGAGCGAGCAAGCCGCACAACGCTTTGCAACCAACCTCGTCATCGCCTTCTTGCCTGCGGCTGTATTGGGGGTGCTGTTCGCCAGCAAGATCAAGCAGTACTTGTTTGCACCGGTGCCCGTGGCGCTGGCATTCATCATCGGGGGCGTGATCATCCTGTGGGCGGAGAAGCGCAAGCACAAGATCGCATTTGAGACCGTGGGCGATATGACCTGGCAGGAGGCGCTGAAGGTAGGCTGTGCGCAGACGCTGGCGCTGATTCCCGGTACCTCGCGTTCGGGCGCGACCATCATCGGTGGTTTGTTCTTCGGCTTGTCGCGCAAGGCGGCGACAGAATTTTCGTTCTTCCTCGCTATCCCTACGCTGTTTGGCGCAACGGTCTACGAGGTGGTGAAATACCGCCATCTGTTCCACTCGGACGATCTCGGCATGTTTGTGATGGGTAGCGTCTTTTCGTTCATCAGCGCCTTCCTCTGCGTGCGCTGGCTGCTGCGCTATATCAGCAGGCACGACTTCACGGTGTTCGCCTGGTATCGCATCGCCTTTGGCCTGATCGTGATCGCGACCCACTACAGCGGGATGGTGAACTGGTCGGCAGCCTGAAAATAAAAGGCCCGCATTTGCGGGCCTGATTCAAACAAGGACGGGCCTCAGCTTTGTTCCCAGGGTAATCCGGCCATGCGCCATCCATTCAGCGAATTGCGCTGGTTGCGCGGGCTCTTGTCTCCTTCGAAACCTTCCAGAACGTTGTAGCAATCGGTATAACCTGCCTGAGTGGCAACCATGGCCGCGTTATGCGAGCGGTGCCCGCTGCGGCACAGGAACATGACTAGTGACTCCTTATTGACTTGCTGCTCCAACGCGGCAAGAAAGTTCGTGTTTTGCTTCATGCCGGGGTAGGTCGCCCATTCGATCTCCACTGCGCCCGGGACGCGCCCGACCCAATCGATCTCTGCACGGGTACGCACGTCGACCAGTTTCGCACCGGGTGCCGACCGCATCAATTCGTTTGCCTCTGCGGGTGTCAGGGCACCTTCATAAGGCAGGTTCAGTTCCTTCGCACGCTGCTGCGCGACATTCAGGATCTCGGTGATCTTTCCCATAACTTTTACCCGTGTTTAACCTTTAACATGCAAGTGATATGCTGCACATCACGGTTGCATACTATCCCAACAGTAATGAAAAATCACACTCACGGCCACACTCACGATAAATCTGCCGCCTTTGAACCCGCGCATCCGGTGCGCTTCGCTGCTGCGCGCAAAAGTACCTGGGTAAGCATCTTCATCAACCTCGGTTTGACGATCATTCAAGTGCTGGCGGGTTTCTTCGGCAAGTCGCAATCGTTGATGGCCGATGGTCTGCACTCCCTTGCCGACCTGCTGTCGGATGTGCTGGTGCTGTTCGCCAACCGCCATGGCAACAAGCATGCCGATGCCAATCATCCCTATGGTCACGCACGCATCGAGACTGCCGCTTCGCTGATCCTGGGAACCAGCTTGGCCGCTTTGGGTATCGGACTGCTGATCGCGGCCGGAATGCGCCTGCAGCATCCCGAACAGGTTCAGGCCGTTCACCCCCTTACACTATGGGTTGCGATCATCGCGCTGGCCGCGAAGGAAGGCATGTTTCGCTACATGCTGGCCGTCGCGCAGCGCGTGCGTTCGCAGATGCTGGTGGCAAACGCCTGGCACGCGCGTTCCGATGCCGCCTCTTCACTGGTGGTGATCATCGGCATCGTCGGCAATCTGCTCGGCTACACTTTCCTCGACCTGGTTGCTGCCGCGGTGGTGGGGGTGATGATCGCCTATATGGGCATCCAGTTCGCGCGGGATGCCTTATCTGAATTGATCGACACGGGCCTGGACGAGGAGACGGTGCGGGCCATTCGCAATACCCTGAAAGCCGTACCCGGCGTGATCGGTCTGCATGAGCTGCGCACGCGCAAGATGGCCGACAATGCGCTGGTGGATGCGCACATCATCGTGGAACCCAAGATCAGCGTGTCGGAAGGGCATTACATCGCCGAAGCAGCGCGCATCGCCGTTTTGAAAGGCCACCAGGTGATGGATGTGATGGTTCATATCGATTCGGAGGATGATGCGAAGGCGCGTCCCAATGTCCACCTGCCGCAGCGGCATCTGCTGCTTGCGCATCTTGGCAGCCGGCTGGGCGCACCCCTGCCACCCTCAGCACGCGTCGTGCTGCATTATTTGGGCGGCAAGGTGGAAGCCGAACTTCTGTTCGATAGCCAGATCGATCTTGAGGCGCTGCGCGATAAATGCCGCACCATCACCGCCAGCGACCCCTATTTCTCCAGCATCCAGCTTTATCAGGGGTGCGCACCAAAGTAGTGCGTTTTGGCTCCGCAACGCCCCACTCGGGGGCGTGCATTGCATTCCCACCCATTTGGAGAATATGGCACAATGCGCCCCCTACAGGGTTTCACGTGCTGGCACATTTTCTGCTGCGCCACGCTTGTTTCACTAATTAAGTTTCGTTTCAAAAATCGCAGCGTCTTAAATTTTCTTGGGAGATTCGAGTATGTCTAAAACAGCCGCCGACGTTCTGAAGTTAGTCAAGGAACAAGGCATTAAATTCGTGGATTTCCGTTTCACCGACACCAAGGGCAAGGAACAGCACGTAGGCGTGCCCGTTTCCGCCTTTAACGCAGACAAGTTTACCGAAGGCCACGCATTCGACGGCTCTTCCATCGCCGGCTGGAAAGGCATTCAGGCTTCCGACATGCTGTTGATGCCGGATCCAGATTCCTGCTACATCGACCCGTTCTTCGACGAACCCACCATTGTGTTGACCTGCGACGTGATCGAGCCGACCGACGGCAAGGGCTATGACCGCGACCCGCGTTCCATCGCCAAGCGCGCTGAAGCCTACCTGAAATCCTCCGGCATTGGCGACACCGCTTACTTCGGTCCAGAACCCGAATTCTTCATTTTCGATTCCGTGCACTGGAACATCGACATGTCCGGCTGCTCCGTCAAGATCGGCTCCGAAGAAGGTGCCTGGGCAACCGGCCACGAGTTCGAAGGCGGCAACACCGGCCATCGTCCTTCCGTCAAGGGCGGTTATTTCCCCGTCCCGCCCGTAGACAGCCTGAACGACATCCGCGCAGCCATGGTGCTGGCGCTGGAAGAGATCGGCATCCCCGTCGAAGTGCATCACCACGAAGTGGCAACCGCCGGCCAGTGCGAAATCGGCACCGTGTTCAACACGCTGACCAAGCGCGCTGACTGGACACAAGCCCTGAAATACGTGGTGCAGAACGTTGCACACCAGTACGGCAAGACCGCGACCTTCATGCCCAAGCCCATCGTTGGCGACAACGGTTCCGGCATGCACGTGCACCAGTCCATCTGGAAAGGCGGCAAGAACCTGTTCGCAGGCAACGGCTATGCCGGTCTGTCCGAGACCGCGCTGTTCTACATTGGCGGTATCATCAAGCACGCCAAGGCATTGAACGCGATCACCAACCCCGGCACCAACTCCTATAAGCGTCTGGTTCCGCACTACGAAGCACCAGTCAAACTGGCTTATTCCGCCAAGAACCGTTCCGCCTCGATCCGTATCCCCCACGTGCAAAGCGACAAGGCCCGCCGGATCGAGACTCGCTTCCCGGACCCTTCCGCCAACCCGTACATGTGCTTCGCTGCGCTGATGATGGCCGGTCTGGACGGCATCCAGAACAAGATCCACCCTGGAGATCCCGCAGACAAGAACCTGTACGACCTGCCGCCGGAAGAAGATGCAAAGATCCCAACCGTGTGTGCTTCGCTGGATGAAGCCTTGGCCGCTCTGGACAAGGACCGCGAGTTCCTGACCCGCGGTGGCGTGTTCTCCAACGACTTCATCGACGCTTACATTGAGCTGAAGATGGGCGAAGTGAACCGCATCCGCATGACGACCCACCCGGTCGAGTTCGACATGTACTACAGCCTGTAAGCGTTACATGGCTTAACGAACGGGGCCTTTCAGGCCCCGTTTCTATTTCGGTGCCGGTCTTCTCATCGCACCTGCCTTGACCTATACTGCCCGCATCGTTATCTGGATACGATCATGAAATCACGTTCCCTGCTCGTTCTGTGTTGTTCGATGCTCTTCTGTGCCGGTGCCTACGCCGATATCTACAAGCGCGTTGACGAAAACGGTCACGTCACTTATTCCAGCATTCCCCTCAAGGGCGCCAGGAAACTTCACCTTGAACCGCTGCCAACGATGGTCCCTCCCGGAAGATCGAGCAACGCAGAAAATTCATCCGACTTCCGGGTGAATCCCGAAACACAGGGCCGCCGGGACAATGCAAGACGCAAGATCCTGGAAGACGAGTTGGCGACCGAGCAAAAGGCGCTGGAAGATGCCCGCATCAAACTGAAGGAAGGACAAGACGCTCCCGAGGTTTACAGGACCGCAAGCGGGCAGACTTTCCGCAACGTTGCAAAATACGATGAGAAAGTGAAGGCATTGCAGGAGGATGTGGACTCTCACGAGAAGAACATCGAAGCGCTCAAGACCGAGTTGTCCAACCTGAAATAGCGACTTCACATGGCATGTTTTCTGCTAGTAGACTGACATGTCAACCATTCCACTTCCTTCGCTGGAACATCTTTCCACCGCAGTCATCCTTCTGGACGAACAATCCCGCTTTGCTTATCTGAATCCGGCAGCAGAGCATCTGTTCGGCCTGAGCAACACCAACCTGATCGGCCATCCGCTGCAGTATGCTTTCATGCATACCGATCAGCTGTTCGCCACCATCCAGTCGGCTTTATCAAGCAACGCCAGTCACATCGAGCATGAACTGACACTCATTACCCATGGCATCGGCAACAAGCTGCACCTGAGTTGCACCGCAACGCCCCTGCAACTTGGCCCTTATTCGTTGCTGCTGGAATTCCATACCATGGACAGGCCGTTAAAGATGGCACGCGAGGAGCAGATGCTGGATCAGACGCAAGCGAACCGTTTGCTGCTGCGCAACCTGGCGCATGAGATCAAGAATCCGCTCGGGGGCATACGGGGCGCGGCGCAGCTGCTGGAGCAGGAACTTGAAAAACCGGCTTTGCGCGAATACACCCAAGTGGTCATCCAGGAAGCCGACCGGCTGCGCTCTCTGATGGAAAAGCTGCTCACTCCGCAGCACGTGCCCCATTTTAGTGCGCTCAACATCCACGAGGTTCTGGAGCGCGTGCGCAGCGTGGTGCTGGCGGAACTGCCGGAAGGCCTCCAGATCCAGCGCGATTATGACCTTAGCCTGCCTGAGCTGCACGGCGACAAGGAACAACTCATCCAGGTCGTGCTCAACATCGTGCGCAATGCTGCCCAAGCCATGCAGGGCAAGGGACATATACTGATGCGCACGCGTATCACCCGGCAAGTCACGCTGATGAAAAAACTGCATCGCCTGGCCGTGATGGTACAGATCATCGACAACGGCCCGGGCATTCCCACCCACTTGCGCGACAAGATCTTCTACCCGCTGGTCTCCGGACGCGCCGACGGGCACGGGCTGGGGCTTACCCTGGCACAGGATTTTGTCAGCCAGCACCAGGGCAGTATCGAATTTGACAGCGAACCGGGACGTACCTGCTTTACCGTCATGCTCCCGCTCAATTACTCAGGAAAACAACCATGACCAAACCTGTCTGGATCATCGACGATGACCGCTCCATCCGCTGGGTACTGGAAAAAGCCCTCGCGCGCGAAGAGATCGAATATAAGAGCTTCGCTTCCGCGGACGAGGCGCTGGAAGAGCTCCCCGGCAACCTCCCGCAGATGGTGATCAGCGACATCCGCATGCCGGGCAGCTCAGGCCTTGAATTGCTGCAGAAACTGCGCAACGATTATCCCAACCTGCCGGTCATCATCATGACCGCCTACTCCGACCTGGAAAGCGCTGTGTCGGCATTCCAGGGCGGTGCATTCGAGTACCTACCCAAGCCGTTCGACGTGAACCACGCGGTGGAACTGATCCGCCGCGCGCTGGAACAGAGCCAACGCAAGAACACGCACGCCGAAGATGCGCAAGCCGCACCTGACATCCTCGGGCACGCACCCGCCATGCAGGAAGTGTTCCGCGCCATCGGCCGCCTCGCGCAATCCAATGCCACCGTGCTGATCAACGGCGAATCTGGCACCGGCAAGGAGCTGGTCGCGCAGGCGCTGCACCGGCACAGTCCGCGCGCCGACAAACCCTTTGTCGCCATCAATACCGCTGCGATCCCGAAAGATCTGCTGGAATCCGAATTGTTCGGCCACGAGCGCGGCGCCTTCACCGGCGCCACCACTACGCGCCACGGCCGTTTCGAGCAGGCCGAGGGCGGCACGCTGTTCCTCGACGAGATCGGCGACATGCCGGCAGAGTTGCAGACGCGTCTGTTGCGCGTATTGTCGGACGGAAATTTCTATCGCGTCGGCGGCCACCAGCCGATCAAGGCCAACGTGCGCATCATCGCCGCCACCCACCAGAATCTGGACGAGCGCGTGAAACAGGGATTGTTCCGCGAAGACCTGTTCCACCGCCTCAACGTCATCCGCTTGCGCCTGCCGCCGCTGCGCGAACGCCGCGAGGACATCCCGCTGCTGGCGAAATACTTCCTGCAGAAGAGTGCCAAGGAGCTGGGAGTGGAACAAAAGACGCTCAGCGAGGCCGCGCTCAACTACCTCTCTGCCCAGGATATCCCCGGCAATGTGCGCCAACTGGAGAACCTGTGCCACTGGCTCACAGTGATGACACCCACCCGTGTGGTGGAGATCGCCGACCTGCCTTCCGAATGGCGCGACACCCATGCCAGCAGCACGCTGAATCAGGATTGGCGTGCTGCGCTGGCGCAACAGGTCGCGCTTGCCTTGCAACGCAACGAACCGAATATCCTCGATAACCTTACCAAGCAATTCGAGAGCACGCTCATCACCCAGGCGTTGCAGCACACCGGCGGGCGGCGCATCGAGGCTTCCACCTTACTCGGTATGGGACGCAACACCTTGACGCGAAAGATCCAGGAACTGGGGCTCGATGGGGAAAACGATTAATACCGGTATTCCCGCTATTTTTTCCATACCCCGTTGATTGCCGCCGCATCGGCGCTCTCTTTCAAAGAGGGCAATCCGTACATCTCTGCAAGCGTGCGCAGGACATTGTAGTGGCTGATGCGCTGTGCGCTGCTCCCATGCTCCACCATCGCGCCTACGAATAACGTGGCGATGTGGTTATAGCTTGAGCCATCGTCTTCATCCCAGGTCAGGATAAGCAGGCTGTTGTGGGTCAGCGCCCAGCGCGCATATGGTTCGATGTTGTGTTTCAACCATGCATCGCCCTGTGCAATGCTACCGTCGTGCATGTCATTGCGCTGGTCGGGCACGATGAGGGAGACGGTGGGCAATTGCGCATAGTCTGCGGGGAAGGCGCTGAGCGGCTGGTTGTACGCGGCAAGTTCTTTCCAGTTCGCCACCGGGTTGTGCTTGCGCCTGTAGGCACCGTAGATACAGCCGTCATATCCGGCTTGCGGCATGGATTCGGAGTAACTGATAAAGCTCAGTCCCTTAGCCTGCAACAGGCTGGCGAGGTTGTCGCCGCCAAGGTCGAGCGGGCAGGCATCGCTGCTGATACCGCGCGTGCTGCCGGAAAACAGCGCGAGATAATTCGGCTGACTGGGATGGGAAACCCCGTAGGATTCTGTGAAAAGCGCTCCGCGTTTCACCAGCTTGTTGATGTAGGCAGCATCGCGGTTGCCGACGATCTGGCTGAAGGATTTATTCTCCTCGATCACGATCACGACATGATCCGGCCGAGGCAACTCGCCACCTATCGCCTGCCGAACAACGATCAGCAACAGAACTCCGAGGATCTTCATGCCACCTCGGCCACCACCGGCGTGTGATCGGATGGCCGCTCCAGTTTGCGCGGCGCTTTGTCGATATGGCATGCGCTGCACTGCAACGCCGGACTGATGAGAATATGGTCGATGCGCAAACCCATGTTGCGGCGGAATGCCATCATGCGGTAATCCCACCATGAATAGCTTTTTTCAGCCTGTTCGAATAACCGGAAGGCATCGCGCAGCCCCAGTTGCAGCAAGGCTTTGAAGGCGTCCCGCTCCGGTGCGCTGACCAGCACGTTGCCCTGCCATGCCACCGGATCGTGAACGTCCCGGTCTTCCGGGGCGATGTTGTAATCGCCCAGCAACGCCAGCCTGGGATGTTTCGCCAGTTCTTCTTTCAGCCACGCAGTGATCGCGGCCAGCCATTTGAGTTTGTATTGATACTTATCGGAGCCGACTTCCTGGCCATTGGGAACATACACGCACACGACACGTACGCCGTCTATGGTCGCCGCGATAACGCGCTTCTGTTCATCCTCGAAACCCGGTATGCCGCATTGCACGTCGCCGATCGGCTGGCGACTGAGGATCGCCACGCCGTTATAGGTCTTCTGTCCGCTGAAAGCGACCTGGTATCCGGCCTGCTGCAACTCGGCCAATGGAAAGTTCTTGTCCTCGCTCTTGGTCTCTTGCAGACACACTACATCCACAGGGTTCGCCGCCAGCCATTCAAGCAGATGCGGCAGACGCACCTTGAGCGAATTGACGTTCCATGTCGCCAGCTTCATTGCGCAGGCTGGGCAGCTGCCGGAGTAGCCGGACGAGGAGGACGATAAGTGAGCACTTTCTTGGGGTATCCGGCGATATCCAGTTCGTTGTTCCATTGTTCGGCCAGAAAGCCCTTGACCCACGTATTGCCGATAGATACTGCAGGTATCTGGCTATCGCCGGAGGCTTTGCGGAAAGCCTCGATGTCTTCCTGCTGTACCAGGCTCTTTTCCGTGAAAGGGACTCCGCGCTTGCTCAGCAAATCCCTTGCCTGATCACAGCCGGAACCGCAACCTGGAAATGTATACAATGTAACGGGAAAGTTCTGCTTGGCACGTTGCGTTTCGTAAGGAAGAGGCTCGTCTGGTGTTGGCTCTTTGCCCACTTTCAGTTCTTCCACATCTTCGGAGTCTTGCAGCGGGCTATCGCCGTAATGAACCTTGCCACTGCTATCGATGGAACGATACAGCTCGCCAGCATGTGCGTTTGTGAACATCAACAGACTCAGCAGCAATAAGCATTTCTTCATCATCAGCCCCCTTTCAATCTGTCACCAACCCGTTATGCCGCAAAAGCGCGTCGATCTTTGGCTCGCGCCCGCGGAACGCAATGAAGGAATCCATCGCATCGCGGCTGCCGCCCACCGCCAGGATCTCCTGGCGGAAGTGGCTGCCGGTGGCGGCATCCAGCACGCCGTTCTCTTCGAACAAACTGTATGCATCTGCCGAAAGCACCTCGGCCCACTTGTAACTATAATATCCGGCCGCATAACCGCCGGCAAAGATGTGCGAGAAGCTGTTCTGGAAACGGTTGAACGAAGGCGGGATCAATACCGCAACTTCCTTGCGCACTGCGTCGAGCAATTGCTGTACTGACTGCTTTCCATTTGCATCGTAGTCGCTGTGCAAGCGCAGATCGAACAGGGAGAACTCGATCTGGCGCAACATCTGCAGGCCGCTCTGGAAGTTCTTGGCCGCGATTATCTTGTCGAACAATGCCCTGGGCAACTTTTCCCCGGTTTCGCTGTGGCGCGTCATGCCCTGCAGCACATCCCATTCCCAGCAGAAATTTTCCATGAACTGGCTGGGCAGCTCGACCGCATCCCATTCCACACCGCTGATGCCGGACACGCCCAGCTCTTCCACTTGGGTGAGCAAGTGATGCAGACCGTGACCGAATTCATGGAACAGGGTATTCACTTCATCGTGAGTGAACAGTGCGGGTTTGCCGCCGAGCGGGGAAGCAAAGTTGCAGTTGAGATAGGCGACCGGCGTCTGGATGCCCTTGGCTGTACGCCGCCGCGTGATGGCGTCGTCCATCCATGCACCGCCGCGCTTGCTGGCACGGGCATACAGGTCAAGATAGAACTGGCCGATCAGCTGCCCATTGTCGTCGCGGATGTCGAAAAAGCGCACGGTATCGTGCCACACCGGCGCAGTGGAAGGCTCGATCCTGAGGCCGAACAGCGTCTCCACCAACCCGAACAGCCCCGCACGCACCGCGTCTTCCGGGAAATATTGCTTCACTTCCTGTTCGGAGAACGCATAGCGCTGCTGACGCAATTTTTCGCTCGCATAACCGATGTCCCACGCCTGCAGATCCTGCATGTTCAATTGCGCTGCCGCGAATGCGCGTAGTTCATCCAGATCCTTTTCGGCAAATGGCCTGGCACGTTGCGCCAATTCCAGCAGGAAACCCGCCACTTGCCGGGGGGTTTCAGCCATCTTGCTTGCCAGCGACAGCTCGGCATAGTTGGGGAAGCCCAGCATTTGCGCTTCTTCCGCGCGCAGCTTCAGTATCCGTGACATCAGCGGCGTGTTGTTCCAGTCCATCTTGCTGCCGTCTGCCAGCAGCTCGCTGGCACGCGTGGTAAAAGCGCGGTACATGCGTTCGCGCAGATCCCGGCTGTCGGCATACTGCATGACCGGGCCATAGGATGGCGCTTTCAGCGTAAACAGCCAGCCCTTCTTGCCGGCTTCAGTCGCCGCTTCTGCAGCAACCTGGCGTTCATCGGCGGGAATGCCGGAGATGTCTTGCTCGTCCTCGACCACGCAGCTGTAAGCATTCGTCGCATCCAGCAGGTTATCGGAAAACTTCGAGCACAGGGCGGAGAGATCTTCCTGCACCTGCATGAAGCGCGCCTTTTTCTCTTCCGGCAGTTCTGCGCCGCCGAGACGGAAATCGCGCAGCTCATTCTCGATGACTTTCTTCTGCGCAGCATTCAACTCCGCATAGCCATTGCCATTGCGGATAGCCTTGTACTTCTGGTAGAGCGCCAGATTCTGCGCAAGCTCCGCGTAATATTGCGTGACCTTGGGCAGATTGGCGTTGTATACCTCGCGCAATTCCGGCGAATTCATCACCATGTTGAGATGCCCGACCTGCCCCCAGGCTCGCGACAGCTGTTCATTCGCGTCCTCGAACGGTTGCACGAAATTTCCCCAGCCTGGTTCAACCGTATCTTGCAGCAACCTGGCCGTCAGCGCGCGATTGCGCGTCAACAGCTCATCGATGGCCGGGGTCACATGTTCGGGTTTGATCTCCGCAAAACGCGGCAGACCACTGAAATCTAATAATGGATTCATTGTCTTTTACTATAAGGAATAGGCGACTTTGCCCTCAACGATGGTGTGCCTTGCCTTGCCTTGCATGGTATAGCCGTTGAACGGCGTATTCTTGCCCTGGCTCTTGAGTGCGGCTGGCTCGACTTTCCAGGTGATCGCCGGATCGAACACGCACACGTCGGCATGTGCGCCCACGCTCAGATGACCGGTCTTGACGCCTAGCAGTTGCGCAGGGTTGATGGTCACCCGCGCCAGTGCATCCAACAACGGCACTTTTTCCTGCTCGGCCCATTTCAGTACCAGCGGCAGCAGCAATTCCATGCCGGTTGCGCCTGCTTCGGCCTCGGCGAATGGCAGCTGCTTGGCATCTTCGTCGACCGGAGAGTGGTTGGAACAGATCGCATCGATGGTGCCATCCAGCAGGCCGGCTCGCAGCGCAGCTTTGTCGCGCAAGTTGCGCAATGGCGGCATCAGGCGGCAGTTGGCATCGAAAAAGCCGATGTCCATCTCGGACAGGTGCACGTGGTTCATCGATACATCGCAGGTCACTGCCAGTCCCTGGCGTTTTGCGGCACGCACCATATCCACTCCCTCCGCGCTGGAGATACGGCAAACATGCAGCTTCACGCCAGTCTCCCTTGCCAGCTGCAGCATGGTTGCAAGCGCTATGGTTTCCGCCACCACCGGTATCGCGGGCAGGCCGAGGCGTGTTGCCACTTCGCCGTCATGCGCAACGCCATCCTTGGCGAGGAATGCATCTTGCGGACGCAGCCACACTCGATAGCCGAAGGTCGCCGCGTATTGCATGGCGCGCATCAGCACACGCGTGTCGGTAAGCAGCGCATCGGCCTGGCTGAAAGCTTTGCAACCGGCCTCGGCGAGCTCGATCATCTCGGTCAGTTCGGCACCCTTCAATCCGTATGTCAGCGCGCCCACGGGAAACACCCGTGCCTGATTGAGCAAACGCGCACGGTGTTTCAGCATCTCCACCAGCCCCGGCTCATCCAGCGGCGGATCGGTATCGGGAGGGCAGGACAAGGAGGTCACCCCACCCGCCATCGCCGCATCCATTTCCGATTCCAGCGTGGCCTTGTACTCGTAACCCGGCTCGCGCAAGCGCGCTGCGACATCCACCAGTCCCGGCATGACGATCAGCCCGCCGGCATCGATCACCTGCTCGGCGGCAAATCCCTGCGGTGCTTTGCCGATTGCAGCGATGCGCTTGTCCGCGATGAACACATCCTGCGTGGCATCGATCTTGTTGTGTGGGTCGATCAGGCGACCGTTCTTGATATGGATATTCATTGATACCTCTCTAACCTGCTGCGCGATTCAATTGCTGTGTTGCGCGGTATTGGTTCCGGCATAACGCGCTTCGCGCATTAGCCTCCACCGAAACTGCGTTTTCACGTCCTCGTCTATCTACCAGATATGCCTCGTTGTCCGCTCCGTGCGCCTTGCACTCGAATCGCTCGTTACGGTTAATGGGGCATCGACTATTTATTCCCCGCCAGCGTGCTCATAACCGCCATGCGCACCGCGATGCCGAAGGTGACTTGCGGCAGGATGACCGATTGCATACCGTCAGCTACGCTGGAGTCGATCTCCACGCCGCGATTCATCGGTCCAGGGTGCATCACGATGGCATCGCTTTTCGCCAGCGCCAGCCGCTCCTGGGTCAGGCCGTAATATTTGAAATATTCCTGCGCCGAAGGCAACAAGGCACCCTGCATGCGTTCGTTCTGCAAGCGCAGCATCATCACCACATCGACATCCTTCAAACCTTGGGCCATGTCGTGGTAGACCTGCACGCCGAGCTTCTCGACATGGCTGGGCAGCAGCGTCTTGGGCGCAACTACGCGCACCTCCGGCACACCCAGGGTGGTCAACGCATGGATCTGCGAACGTGCCACGCGCGAGTGCAGGACATCGCCGACGATGGCGACACGCAGGTTATGGAATTCCTTCTTGTAATGGCGGATGGTATACATGTCGAGCAGCGCCTGGGTAGGGTGCGCATGGCGGCCGTCGCCGGCGTTGATCACGTGGATCTCCGGCGCCACATGCCGGGCGATCAGGTGCGCCGCGCCACTCGTGGAATGACGCACCACGAACATGTCGGCATGCATCGCGCACAGGTTGTCCACTGTATCCAGCAGCGTCTCGCCCTTGCTGGTGCTGGAAGATCCGATGTTGAGGTTTACCACATCCGCTGACAGGCGCTTGGCGGCGATCTCGAACGTGGTGCGCGTGCGCGTGCTGTTTTCGAAGAAAATGTTGAACACCGATTTGCCGTGCAAAAGCGGGATCTTCTTGATTTCGCGCCCGTCGGCCAGGTTCACAAAGCCGGAGGCCTTGTCGAGGATGTCGCGCAGGATGCGGACCGGCAATCCCTCAGTGGTCAGCAGATGCTGAAGCTCGCCGTGCTTGTTTAACTGGGGATTATTCATGCGTTGGTTCCTGCGCTGGGTTCGTCAAAATACGCCTGCAGTATCTGCTGCGCCGCATACTGATCGATGAGGTTCTTTTGTTTCCTGCCATGTATCCCTTCCTTATCCAGCGCCGAGCTCGCGGCGGCGGAAGTATAACGCTCATCAATCAACAAGGTAGGCAAATTGAAGCGTCCTTTCAGCCGGTTGGCGAAACGGCGGGACAGCGCCGTCATTTCGTGCGGCGTGCCGTCGTCGTTGCACGGCAATCCGACGACCAGTGCTGCAGGTTGCCACTCCTTGAGCAGCTCGGCGATGGCGGCAAAACGCAGGTCGTTCTTCTCTGCACCGATAGTGGTGAGTGGCCGGGCTGTAGCGGAGACGGTATTGCCGACTGCGACGCCGATGCGTTTGGTGCCAAAGTCGAATGCGAGTAAGGTGCCTGAAAACCTGTGAGCAGCCATGCCGGAATTCAAGAATTGCCTTTCTCGTTCGCCTCCTCGCCCGCGCACTGCGGGAGAGGATTGAGGAGAGGGAGGCGGGTATAAGGAGTTACTTCATCAAACATGACTCCATTTTGCCCGCTAGGCATGTCCGGCCTCGTCCGACAATGAAGCGAAATCGATCCCGAGCAGCGCCATCGCGGCAGGCAGCCGCTCTTCGGATGGCAGGTCGAACAGGATATGTGCGGATGCAGGTACGCTCAGCCAGGCATTGTCTGCAAGCTCCTGTTCCAGCTGTCCTTCCGACCATCCTGCATAACCCAGTGTCACCAGCATATGCTCGGGACCCTGGCCTTCTCCTACCGCCTGGAGTATGTCCTTGGAAGTGGTCAGGCCGATCCGGTCGTTGACTTGCAGTGTCGATTGCCATTGGCCGATCGTGTCATGCAGCACGAAACCGCGGTCGGTCTGCACCGGCCCGCCGAAGTGCACCAACACATCTTCCAGCTCGGCAGGCTTGAGCGGCATGTTGATCTGCGCGAACAGTTCGCTCAGCGTCAGGCTGATGGGGCGGTTCACCACGATGCCCATCGCACCCTGCTCGTTGTGTTCACACACATAAGTGAGGGATTTGGCAAAAAAGGGATCGGTCATCGCCGGCATGGCGATCAGAAAATGATTGGTAAGATTCAGCTCGGACATGGGGCCATTGTAATCTGTCGGCGCCCTAATCTCAATTTCGCGCGCCGGTCAGGTCTTGACGAACCGGGAAATGTTATCAAGCAGTTCCTCTTCCTGATAAGGTTTTCCCATATATTCGTTCACACCCAGTTCGAGCGCATAGCGGCGGTGTTTGTCGGCGGTGCGCGAAGTGATCATGATGATCGGCAGATCCTGGGTGCGAGCGTCCTGGCGCAGTCGTTTGGTCAGTTCGAAACCATCCATGCGCGGCATCTCCACATCCAGCAGCATCACGTCCGGCAATACATCGACGAGCTGCTCCAGCGCATCCACGCCGTCCTTGGCAGTAACAACCTGGTAGCCGGAACGCGCCAGCAACCGGCTGGTGATCTTGCGCACCGTGAGCGAATCGTCCACCACCATCACTACCGGCGCCTTGTGCACCGCTTCCGCCGCCGCTTTTGCGATCTTGCGCGTCACCACGATGCGCTGGGTGAAGGCGATGGGGTTGAGGATGAGGATCACGGTACCGTTGGCAGACACCGTCGCGCCAGCGATCCCGGGCAAGCGCGCCAGTTGCGGGCCGATGTTCTTGACCACGACTTCCTGGTTGCCCAGCAATTCATCGACATGCAGCGCCACGCGTTTGTCGCCGGCGCGCAACAACAAGACCGGGTTATGGGGCTGGTTCTCGATTTCAGCTTCGTCGTCTCCCAGCATGCGAGCAAGGGAATACAAGGGATAACGAGAACCCTGCCAGTCCACATATTGCTGGCTGTAGACCGCATCCAATGCAGCCGGCTTGAGCTGCTGCACGTTCTCGATCATGGTCGAGGGCAATGCATATGTCTGGCTTCCCGCCCGCACCAGCAAGGTCTTCGTCACTGCCAGGGTCAGCGGCAGATGGATGGTGAAGCGCAGCCCATGCCCAAGCTCCGAAGCGACATCGATGCGTCCGCCCAGGGCAGTGATCTCGCTGCGCACCACATCCAGCCCGACACCGCGCCCCGATATCTCAGTCACTTCCTGCGCGGTTGAAAGGCCGGGCGTGAAAATGAGCTGCATCGCCGACTCGTCGCTGATCTCCTCGCCTTCATGCACAACGCCGGTCTCGACCGCCTTTTGCCGCACGCGGGCAAGATCCAGTCCGGCACCGTCATCGCTGAACTCGAACACCACTTCATTGCTTTCCTGGCGCAGGGACAGGCGAATCTCGCCGATCGCTTCCTTGCCCGCCAGTTCGCGCTGTTCCGGCGTTTCCAACCCGTGTGCGACGGCATTGCGCAGCAAGTGCTCGAACGGGGCAGTCATCTTTTCCAGCACGCTGCGATCCAGCTCGACCTCGGTACCGGACAATTCGAGGTTGGCGCGCTTGCCCAATTCCTTGCCTGTCTGGCGCACGATGCGATACAGGCGTTCGCTGATGCTGGCGAACGGCACCATGCGGATGGCCATCAGGCCTTGCTGCAGGTCGCGATTGAGGTGCGCTTGCGCGGTGAGGGCCGCCTCGGTCTCGGCAAGGTTCTTCAGCAGCGCCTGCTGCACGGTCTGCACGTCGTGCACGCTCTCGTTCATGAAGCGTGTCACTTCCTGGAAGCGGGTGAAGCGGTCGAACTCCAGCGGATCGAATTTCTCGGCACTCTCGCCGCTGACCGAGATACGCGCCTGCATCTGGCCTTCCGCCTGAATCTCGATCTCGCGCAGCTGTTTGCGCAGCCGGTTCACGCTGTCGGTCAGATCCAGCACACTGTTCTTGAGTGCGCTCAATTCCATCTCGGCGCGCGAACGCGCCACACTGACCTCGCCCGCCTCGTTGACCAAGCGGTCGACCGTATCGGAACGGACACGCAACAATGCTGCCTGCATGGCGCGTTCGGCGCCGACCTCTAGGGCCTGCACCGGAGCAGTCCGGGCCGCTTCGGGGTGCTGTTGCTGAACTTCACTCGCGACGACCGGTTGTTCCGGAGCTGCCTGAGGCTGTTGCGGTTGCTGCAACTGTTCGATGGCGTTGCCGATACGATCCAGATAGTTGTCGAGCTCGTTCCACAGCTCGGCATTGAGCTCGCCCGACGCTATCGCTTTGTCCACGCGGTCTTCGACGCGGTGGGTCAATTCGCCCAAGCGCATCGCACCCGCCATGCGCGCGCTGCCTTTGAGGGTGTGCAGGCTGCGCTGCAGGTTGCGCCCCGACTGGACATCGCCCGGCTGCTCGCGCCATGCGCGCAAGGTACGGCCGATCTGGGGATACAGCTCATGCGCCTCTTCCAGGAAGATCGGCAGCAGTTGTTCATCCACTTCGTCATGCACTTCCCGCTCTCGCTGGGGCAACGGCAGTACCGGTTCTTCCTCGTCCGTAGTCGCTACAGGACTTTCCTGCGCGGCTTCCGGACCGCGCGCTTCCGCTACCTCGGGCAAACCTGGAATGGACGGAATTTCCAGCCCTGTCTCCGATATGCCTTCGGCGGTGACAGATTCCGGTTCGGCTGCAGGAACAGGTAGTTCCAAAGTCTGCGGCGCCTCTGCCGCCTCCGGTACAGCTTCCTCAGGGATCGCAAAATCCAGTGCAGCCTCTGGCAAGACTGGCTCGATGACTTCTTCGGGTTCCGGGAGCGCAAGTGGGGCTTCGAACTCCAGTGCCGGGACAGCCTCCAATTCGGGGGGTGCCGCTTCAGTCGCTACGATGGCCTTGTCTTCCTGCAACAGGGCGATCAATTCCGGCTGGGGTTGCGGTTCCTGCCGCTGGTCGCGCACCACGGCACACATCTCTTCCAGCCGTTGCACGACCTGATCGATGAGCGCGATCTGCTGCTCGTTCACCACATACGGTTTGTCGATGCGTTCTTCCAGCCAGAGTTCCAGCGCATACGCCAGCTCGGCGATCTGCACGAGACCCATAGTGCGATTGACGCCCGCCAGGGTGTGCGCCGCCCGCATGAAGTCATAGGTGACGATATGCGATTCGGTTTCGTGCAGGACCGCAAGCTGCTCATGCAGTGCATGCACGTGACCCGCCGCTTCCTCGGTGGCGATATTGAACAATGCCGGCGACAGGCTGACGGAACCGATCTCGACCGGGCGCTCTTCCTCGCTTTCGGCCTCCTCAGGCTGCTGTGTCTCGATGACCGCCTCTTGCATCGCCGGCTCGGTCCTGGTCTGTGGAACCTCCTTGCCGTTCTCGATGCAATCGGCCACCAAGAGCAGGTATGATGTATCGATCGTCGCATTGGTGCTGCCGCTGCTCAGCATATCCACCCAGTGCTGGAACAGCACTTCGGCATCGCCGATCATGTCGAGCAGCACGGGCGTGGCCGGTTTGTTCTCCTGCAGCCATTTGTTCATGGCACGCTCGACCGCCCAGGCCACTTCGCCCAGTTCGGTGAGGCCGACCATGCGACCGCTGCCTTTGAGTGTGTGGAACCCGCGCCGCATGGTCACCAGCGGTTCGCGGCTATCCATATGCAAGCGGCTGATCTCCAGGTTGCTGCGCAAGGTCTCCATGACTTCGCGCGCCTCTTCCAGAAAGACTTCCAGCAGTTCTTCGTCCTCTCCGCCCGTGCGGATCGAAACACCTGCCGGTACCGCTTCTTCCTTCGCCGGGGCCTCTTCATAACCGGGTTCGGCGCGCATCTCGGTGAGTTCCTGCAGGACGCCGTTCAATGCCGCCGCGTCGGATCTCTGGCCGAGTACAAGCCCGTGCACATACTCTTCCAGCGCGCTGACGGCGGCGGCCACTGTACGCATTTCGGAAGCCGGCGGAATGGCGCCCTGCACGTAACGCTCGGTCGCCTGGCGCAGCAATCCCACCAGTTTCACTGCGACATCCAGCGAGAGGATGTGCAAACCGCCCTGTACCTGGCTCAGCAGCAGGCCGATCTGCGACAGTTCGTCGCGCTTTGCCGCGTTGTTGAAAAAAGCATTCAGGCTCTGCTCGATATGCTGCAGGTTGCCTTGCATCTCGGTAGCCAGCGGCACCATCACTTCCTGCTGTTCCATCTGGCAATAGAGCGAGATCAGGCTGGAAAGCTTGTTTTCGTCTTCCGGCATGCGCATCATCGCAGCCTGCAGGCGCGTGCTCAGGATGCGCGCCTGTTCCTGGAAACCACTGCCCAAGTGCTGGTAGTGCTCGATGCCGCCATCAAGCAACAGCAACGCCATCGCCATATCCATGGTGATGCGTTGTGCGCGCTCCGCATCTTCCAGTTGCACCGCCGTGGTGTGGATCAGCTTGCTCAGGAACTGCAGGGTGTTGCGGTCGAGCTGTTCGGAAAGCGCATGCACTCTTTCCATGTCTGCAGCAAACTTCTGGCATGCTCCGGCAGTCTCGGTGACGCAAAGCTCCCAGGATTCCTGTGCCACCTGGAGTTCGGCGCGCATGTTTTCGAGCAGGGCAGCCGTCTCGCTGGGGGGCATCGGCTGCTCTTCCGGCAGGTAGACATCCAGCGCATAGACTCTCTTGATCTCGTCGACCGTATCGCTCACCGAATGGCTGCGTGCGATGAGATAGAGCGTTTCACTGATGGAGACCTCTTCGTCGAAGGGGCTTCCATCCGTCAGCGATTTCATCTTGAGGTCGATACGGCTGAGGGACTTCTTGACGTTCAGTTCCGGCGGGATGCCTTCATAGGCCAGGCAATCCAGCAGGCCTGACGCCACCCACCAAAACGCACGTTGCTGATTCTGCGGTACGCAGGTAACGACGCTGTTCACTGCCGCTGTCATCACATGCAGAGCTTCGGCCTTGTCATCCTGGCGCAGCCATTTCAGCAATGCCTGCTGATATTGCGAGCGGGCAGCCTTGATGCGTGCGGGTGCATCCTGCTGCTGCGGCTGCCGCAGCAGCGCTTCCGGCAACTCGACTTGCAGTGACGGGAAAAAAAGATCCACATCGAAAGCCATTTCCATTCCGCGAGCCTGGAGCAGCTCCTGGTACTCATGAAACAGGCGCAGCGTGGCATTGCTGGCCCCGTCTGCCAGGGCATCCAGATAATGGGTCAAGCCGAACAGTGCGCGACGGATGGCATCGCGCTGTGAAGCGCCGACCTCCTGCGCCTGTTCCAGTTCCAGCATGAGCTTTTCCAACTCTCCGCAGAACACGACCAGACCTGTCAGCGACAGCATCCGCAGTACGCCGCCGATGCGATGCAGCTCTTCGCGCGCATGCCTGAGTGCCTGCTGGTCAGCTCCGGAGGACGAGAAGAAATTCTCCAGTTCGCGGCTGATATTTGCCAGTGAACTGTCCAGCCCGGATTTGACCGACAACAACGGCAGCGGATTGAATTGCGCCTGCACAGTCGTCCTTTACAGTTTGAAGCCCGATACCGAACTGTTCAGTTCGGATGCCAGACTTTCCAGTTGGACCACAGATGTGTTGGTGCGTTGTGTGCTCTGCGAAGTCTGCTCGGTGATCTTCAGGATGTCGCCCATGACGTTGGCCACCTCGCCCGCCATGTCGGTCTGCACTTGCGTGGACACCGAGATACTGTTCACCAGGTCGGTCAGTTCCCTGGTGGCTTTTTCAATCTCGTTCAGCGCCTGGCCGGCTGCGTCTGACAGCCTGGCTCCATCGACCACACCCTGCGTGCTCTTTTCCATCGCCACCACCGCATCATGCGTGTCGGTCTGAATGGTCTTCACCAGCAGGCCGATCTGCTTGGTCGCCTCGGCGGAACGTTCCGCGAGGCGCTGAACTTCTTCCGCCACCACCGCGAAGCCCCGTCCTGCCTCACCCGCCGATGCCGCCTGGATCGCCGCGTTCAACGCCAGCACGTTGGTCTGTTCGGTGATGTCCGAGATCAGGTCCACGATCTCGCCGATCTCCTGCGAACTTTCACCCAGCCGCTTGATCCGTTTGGCGGTGTCCTGGATCTGTTCGCGGATGCTGTCCATACTGGAAACGGAGTTCTGCACCGCCCGTGTACCCTGCTCGGTCACCTCAAGCGTCCGCCGGGCCACTGCGGAAGATTGCGCCGCACTGCTGTCGACCTCCTGGATCGACTTGGTCATCAGTTCGACCGCCCCGCCCGCGCTGCGGATCTCGCTCGCCTGTTTCTGCGTGGCGCTCAGCAGTTCCTTGGTCACGGTACCCGCTTCGTTGGTCGCGCGCGCCACTTGCTGCGAGACGGTCGTCACGCGCGCAACCAGTTTGCGCAGTTCATCCGTGGTGTAGTTGACCGAGTCGGCGATCGCACCGGTGATGTCCTCCGATACCGTCGCGCGTATGGTCAGGTCGCCGTCCGCCAGGTCCGACAATTCGTTCATCAGACGCAAAATCGCCTGCTGGTTGTTGCGGTTGGTCTGCCCGGCTTCGAGCTCACGGCGCTTCGATTCATCCAGATAGATCTTGGAGAGCAACAGCAACAACAGCAACAGCATGCCGCCGGAGAAGAACACCACGAAGCTGGTGATGCGGCCGGATGTCGAACTCTCATAGTTATTGACCAGTGTCTGTGCTGCCGACAGCAATTGGTCGCCCTGCTCCTGGACTCGCTGTCCGGCCAGACGCGAGGTCAGCACGTCGCGCGCGTTGGCGGCAATGAAGCCCACTACCGACTGGTAGCCCTCGAAGTCGTCATTGAGCAGCATCACGGTCGCATCGTTCTGCGGCATCTGGCTGATCAGGCTTTGCGCTTCGGTGATCTTCGATTCCAGTCCCGGCAGGTCTTCCGTCGATGCCGAGGTCAACACCATCTGCACTGCCATGGTGATCTGTTCGATCAGCCGGTTCAGACGGTCGGCTTTCTGTGCATAAGCGGGAGCGGCGTTCGCTGCGATCTGGTTGGACAGGTTCAGCATATCGCGTTGGCCTGCGGCGCCACGCTGCAGCGTCACCAGCAAAGGCCGTCCTTTTTCCAGGTCGTCCATCAACGAACCCATGCGCTTCCACTCCGCCAGCAGTACATTCAGAGGAACTCGCGCTGGGCCGGCAGTGGGAGGCACTTTGTCATTGCCCTTGTCCAGCACATCGAGAATGGCGGAGAACTCGGTGCGTGCGTCGTCCAGTTCATCGAATGCTGCCGAGTCGCCGGAAAAGCTGGCAGCAGCGGCCTTCGCCAAGCGCTGCGACAACATCAGCAATTTGGAGGATTGCGCTACATAGTGGGAGCCGTAGGTGGTGTCGCGCGAGTCGATATAAGTGAACGTTGCGGCGATAAACAGGAACAGCAACAGCAGGCCGCCGAGAACGCGCAACTGCCTGTCGAAGGATTGTTTGCTGAACCAGGGAATGCGGATCGCCTGGACATCTGCCGCCCTGACTTCTCCTTTTTTGACAAAACCCTGCGACGATTTGCCCGGCCACTTGAACGCTAACTTAAATGCCATTTTCTCTCCTCCTGCGCAACTTACGCCCCGATTTGTAGGAATTCCGGTTGTTGCAATAACTGCGCCAGTTCCAGTTTGTGCCACATCTGTCCTTTGTCGTCGCGCAGGAGAACCTGTCCGTCCTGCTCGCTGCGCTCCCATTCTGTTGCATTGCGCAAGCCCAATACGCGAGACACCAGCAATCCGGCGTTGAATGCATACTTTTGTCCCGCCAGCAGGACGCGGCTCTGTCCTTCGCGGGGAGTCGGCGCGCCACCTCTGTAAACACTGAAATCGACGACGCTGTACAGATTGCCGCGCACATTTGCCACGCCGCAATACCATGGTTTGGTGAGCGGCACTGCAGTCAATGAGGGTAGCGACAATACTTCGTTGATGTCCGACATATCGACCAGCCAGAACTCACCGCCCACCTGCACACCCAGAGTAGACACGCGTTTGCTGCCTGCCGCCTGGGCTTGCATACGGTCCAGCACGCCTTGCTGGAACTCGCGCAGGTTGAAGCGCTTCGACATATCGAACTGACGCCTAGCCTAGTGCAGCGATCTTACCGAGCAGTTCGTCTGCAGCGATGGGCTTGGTGATGTAGTCCTTGGCTCCCTGGCGCATGCCCCAGATCTTGTCGGTCTCCTGTCCCTTGGTGGTGCAGATGATGACCGGGATATGTTGCGTCGCCGGGTCTTGCGTGATCGCGCGGGTGGCCTGGAATCCGTTCAGTCCGGGCATGACCACGTCCATCAGAATGAGATCCGGCAATTCGGTCCTGGAATTTTCCACCGCTTTTTCGCCGCTCTCGGCATACACCACCAGAAAGCCTTTCTTGCCCAGGATGTCACCCAGTACATGACGCTCGGTTGCGGAATCATCCACGACCATAATTTTTTTAATTGCCATAATCCATCCCCCCGCTTTGCTTGTTTGTATGCATGGTCACTGCTTCTATTAAACTTTTCTTGCTGAACGGTTTGGTCAAATACTGGTCGGCCCCGACCAGCTTGCCGCGCGCACGGTCGAACAGACTGTCCTTGCTGGTCAGCATGACCACCGGCGTATCCTTGAATTCAGCATGGTTCTTGATCAGCGCGCAAGTCTGATATCCATCCAGACGCGGCATCATGACATCGACGAAGATGATATCGGGTTTGTTGTCGACCACCTTGGACAGACCGTCAAAGCCGTCTTCGGCCAGTACGACCTTGCAGCCCGCCTGCGACAGGAATATTTCGCCGCTGCGGCGTATGGTGTTGCTGTCGTCGATGAGCACCACACGGATACCAGCCAGACCCTCGCCCACGTTGTCGCCCTTTCCCTGATTGACCCGTGCCCGCGCTAGCGCACGGACACCCCCTGACCCTAGATGCTACCGCATTTGTCCTCGGGCGTTCAATTTTTCCGCGCCTTGCGGCGCTTCAACGCCGCCAGAAAGCCGGCGTGAACAGGATCAGGATGGTGAAAATCTCCAGTCGCCCGATCAGCATGGCCAGCGTACACACCCAAAGTTGAAAATTCGTTAAAACCGCATAGGTGCTGGCCGGACCAACGATGCCCAGCCCCGGGCCCGCGTTGTTGATGCAGGCGATCACGGCTGAAAAAGAAGAAACGAAGTCCAGACCGCTGATCAGCAACGCGAATGTCAGGGTCGCTATGCTGACAAAATAAAGGAAGATGAAACCCAGCACCGCAAACACGATGTGGTTGGCCACGACATGGCCGCCTATCTTCATCGGGTTGACCGCTGCGGGGTGCAATAGCAAAAGAAACTCGCGCCCCGCCTGTTTCACCAGCACCAGCGTGCGGATCATCTTGATGCCGCCGCCGGTTGAACCTGAGCTCACCGCGACGCAACTCAGAAACAGCATCCACATCGGCGCAAAGGTCGGCCATTTGTTGAAATCGGCATTGGCGAAACCGCAGTCGGTCGCCATCGAGACCAGGTTGAAACTGGCATAGCGCAGTGCCGTCCAGAAATTCGGATAAGTGCCTTGCCACCACAGAAACAGCCCTACCCCAAGACAGCTGCCGAGGATCAGACTGACCGTCGCTACCGCTTCTGCATCGTGCAGGTAGATTTTGAGACTCCTCCCACGCCAGGCAAGGAAGTGTGTTGCGAAATTCATGGCGGCCAGCAGCATGAATATGATCAGTACAAATTCGATCGCCGGAGAATTGAAGTAGCCAACGCTGGCATCGTGTGTGGAAAAACCGCCCAGACCCATCGCAGCAAATGCGTGACAGATTGCATCCAGCCAATTCATCCCCGCCAATTTGAGCGACAGGATGCAGGCCAGGGTGATTCCCGCATACACCAGCCACAAATTGCGCGCCGTTTCGGTAATACGCGGAGTAAGTGCGGAGTCTTTCATCGGGCCGGGCGTCTCGGCCTTGAACAGTTGGCGCCCGCCGATGCCCAGCAATGGCAACACCGCCACCGCCAGCACGATGATCCCCATGCCGCCCAGCCAGTTCAGCTCGTGCCTCCACAGATTGATGGCAGGTGGCATGTTATCCAGGCCGGAAAGGACCGTGGCACCGGTGGTGGTGATTCCGGACATGGTCTCGAAATACGCCTGGGTGAATGGCAGCCCGTTGATCACCAGCAGCAACGGAAAGGTTGCCACCGCCGGCATCGCCGTCCACATCGCCACCACCAGCAGGTAGCCGTGACGGATGGAAAGCTCGCCTTTATAACGTCGGGTGAGCAACCACAGCAACACCCCCGTTCCCGCCGTCCATAGCATTGCCAGCAAAAAATCGATCTCGGTTCCGTCGTCATAGGCGAGCGAGGTCAGGATAGGCAACACATAACTGAAGCTGAACACCACCAGCATCAGCCCCAGCGCATTCAGAACTGTAAGCGCGCGCCCCATCAGAAGAAGCCGAGGCTAACCTGGAACAGTTTTTCGACCTTCTTCACCATCCGCTTGTCGACCACGAAGACGATCACATGGTCTTCCGCCTCGATCACGGTGTCGTGGTGTCCCATGATGACCGTGTCCTCCCGCACCAATGCGCCGATGGTTGCACCTTTGGGCAGGTCGATCTCGTCGATGCGGCGACCGACCACACGCGAGGATTCGCGATCGCCGTGCGCAACCAGCTCCAGCGCTTCCGCCGCGCCGCGCCTCAATGAATGTACGGCCGCCACATCGCCCTGCCGCACATATGCCAGCAACGAGCCGATAGTCACCTGCGCCGGTGATAGTGCGATGTCGATCTTGCCACCCTGTACCAGGTCGACATAAGCACTGCGGTTGATCAGCGCAAGCACCTTGCGCGCTCCCCCCTGCTTGGCCAACAGGGCCGACATGATGTTGTTCTCGTCGTCGTTGGTAAGCGCGCAGAACACGTCGACTTCTTTGACGTTCTCTTGCTGCATCAACTTTTCATCGGTACCGTCGCCATTCAACACCAACGTGTTGGCCAGCTCTCCGGCCAGCTTCTGGCATGCCTTCTTGTTGAACTCGATGATCTTGACCTGATAATCCCGCTCCAGTGCCTTTGCCAGACGACGGCCGATGTTGCCGCCGCCGACGATCATCACCCGCTTGGCAGGCTTGTCCATACGGCGCATCTCTTTCAGTACACGGCGGATATTGTCGGACGCGGCGATGAAGAATATCTCGTCGCCGTCCTGCACCACCGTGCCGCCCTCGGGAATGATCGCGCGATCCTGGCGGAAGATCGCCGCGACGCGCGTCTGCACCTGTGGCATATGGGTGCGCAAATAGCTCAGCGGCTTGCCCACCAGCAGTCCGCCTTCAAAGGCGCGCACCGCAACCAGCGAGACTTTGCCGTCTGCGAATTCCAGCACCTGCAAAGCCTCCGGGAATTCGATCAGCTTGGTGATGTACTCGGTCAGGATCTGCTCAGGGCAGATGGAAAAGTCCACGCAAAAGTTTTCCTTGCTGAACACCGTCTCGCGATTGAGGTAGTCGGTGGTACGGATGCGGGCGATACGCGTCGGCGTGTTGTAAAGGCTCGATGCCAGCTTGCAGGCGACCAGGTTGACCTCGTCGCTTTGCGTCACTGCCAGCAGCATGTCGGTATCCGCAATGCCGGCTTGTTCCAGCGTGGAGGGATGGGCGGCATTGCCCGCTAGCGTGCGCAAATCCAGCCTATCCTGCAGTTGGCGCAACTTTTCGCCATCCGAGTCGACCACCGTGATGTCGTTCGCTTCGCCAACCAAGTTCTCCGCCACCGTCGACCCGACTTGCCCCGCTCCAAGAATAAGGATCTTCACGCCCCGCCCTTCCGCTTGCCGCTCATGCCTGTGCTTGTCATTCGTCTATTCCCGCCATTTGATGGAACAGCCCATGCTGGCGATCTGCTCGCGCGGCCCCTGTCCTGTCTTTGCAACTTGCAGCATGGCGTTGAACAGATCGCGCTGGGCATCCGGCACCGCCTCTTTGCGCGAGGCGTCCAGGCGTCCACGGTATTGCAGTTCAAGTGCTGCGTTGAAACCGAAGAAATCAGGCGTGCACACCGCTCCGTAATCCCTGGCGACCTGTTGCGTCTCGTCCCAGACGTAAGGGAAAGGATAGTCATACTGTTGCGCGACCAACTTCATGTTGTCGAACGAATCTTCCGCATAGTCGGCCGGATCGTTGGACATGATCGCGATGCTGTTGATGCCGTGCTGCTGCAACTCGCGCACATCGCGCATGATGCGATCGCGGATGGATTTGACATAGGGGCAATGGTTGCAGATGAACATCACCAGCAGACCGTTCTTGCCTCGCGCACTCTCCAGCGTATGGCGCTTGCCATCCACGCCCGGCAGGTCGAACGGGCGGGCCTTCCAGCCAAAATCACACAGGGGGGGTTGCAGACTGACCATGATTATTCACTCCTAAACAGCAGCGTTATTGTTCTGGGCATTATATTATCACGCCCGTCCCGAAGCCCTTTATCCGTCATGTCAGCGCCAAGATTCTACTGCCCACCGCCGTTACCGCTCGCCACCAACTTCGAGCTGCCGCCGGAGGCCGCCCATCATGCCAGCCGCGTGTTGCGATTGCGCGTGGGCGATGCGGTGCAGATATTCGACGGCCTCGGCAACGCACTCGACGCTACCATCAACGCCATCAACGGCAAGCACGTGCTGCTCGGCAACCTGCAGACTTTCATGGGACAGCAGGAATCCGGTTTGCATATCGCGCTGGCGCAGGCGATGTGCACTAGCGAAAAAATGGACTGGGTGGTGCAGAAAGCCACCGAGCTCGGCGCAGCCGAGATCATTCCAGTACAGACACTGCGCAGCGTGGCAAGACTCAGCAGCCCGCGCGCCGAGAAGCGTGCCGAACATTGGCGCAACGTCGCCGTTTCCGCCTGCGAACAATGCGGCCGCAACACCCTGCCTCAATTGCAGACACCTCAGGAACTGGGGACGTGGCTGGAGGATGTACGCCACACTGCGGGGGGGAAATTCATTTTGTTGCCGGGCGGCGCAATCAACCTTCAATCACAACCCAGACCGCAAGGTCGCGCCACCCTGCTGATCGGTCCGGAAGGCGGTTTCACGGCAGATGAGGCCAACATCGCACAGCAGGCGGGCTTCATCCCCATACTACTGGGGCCGCGTGTACTGCGAACGGAAACTGCTGCGCTGGCAGGTATCGCTGCCCTGCAAACACTGTGGGGAGATTTCAACTGACGTGAAGTCAGCGTACGGTGATCTCGACCCGGCGGCTGGGTGGCCCGGCTACTCCATCCTGCGTCGTTGCCGCCGGATCAAACTCGCCCCGGCCGACCACCTGGATGATCTGTGCTGGCACGCCTCCTGCAACAAGGACATCGCGCACAACCTTGGCCCTCTGCATTGACAGGCTAAGATTCGTTTCGTCCATACCCGCACGGCTGGCATGGCCGGTCACGACGACTTCCGGTGCGGCACGCCTGGTGATCTCCTGCCGGATATCCGCGATCATATTGATCGACTCGGCCGTGAGTTTCGCGCCATCCTCTTCGAATCTCAATGTGAATGAGCGCGGCCTTTTGGGAAGTGTTTGCATCACGTCCGGATACAACTTCTGGATTTCATCCGGGGTGTAGGTCTTCTGCTCAGCATTGCCGCCCTCCAGCTCGACACCATGCAAGGACTGGTTCACAACGAACTCTTTTCCCCCCGACAAGATAACGACACCGGAATTCTTTACTTCAGTATCGGGCAACAATACGACCGTTTCCCTGATGTCCGACAACGGAGCCCCTGCGGGTTTATCCGATAGCAGGTAAAAAAGGTAGACCGTAACAAACCATGCGGAAAATGCATCCATTTGTCACTCCTTCCCTACCGACACGATGAAATCGGTTCCGTAGACGGCTATCGTTGACGTTGGGGTACGTATACTCACAGCGGAAGGATTCCGCTTGCCGAGCAACCCGGTCACAAAACGCATGGATCCCTTGGACAGGGTGACAAGCATGTTGCCGTTTTGCCGGGCAGGGTCGTAGCGAAACCTGTTCAATTGCGAGACACTCTTTGAACCGAACGACATCAAAGTGCCATCCTGGAGCGTGACTCCTACCGCGCTATCCGGCCCGGTGATGATCTTGTCTATCTCCATCAACTGCATTCCGGATATACCCATGATGTAGGCATTGCTGCGCACGATGCTTACTTCGCCTTTCACCGACTTCACCGTTCCAATGACCTCGTCGGCAAACGCCGTAGTCGCAGACAAAAAGATCGCCGCAACGGTCCACGATAATCTGCTTTTCCATGCGTTCATGTGCTCTCCTGAATTGCGTCCCGCCTTGCGACTTGTTATGTTATCGGAAAGTTCGACGCAACCCTATTTTTTTCATTCCGCCAGCAGGAGCTGCCATGCCTTATGTCAACATACGCATCGCCGGAACATTGAGCCGCGAGCAAAAAGCCAGGATCGCCGAAGAGATCACTGACACCCTCGAGCGCATCGCGCTCAAACCCAGGTCGTACACCTACATCGCCTTTGACGAACTACCCGACGAGAACTGGGCGATCGCCGGCAAGCTGCTGGACGAAGATTAATGTGTACGCGGCTGCTCCCGCACCATGGGCTTCGCCCCACCGTGTCGCAGCCGCTACCTACATCGCCTTTGACGAACTACCCGACGAGAACTGGGCGATCGCCGGCAAGCTGCTGGACGAAGATTAATGTGTACGCGGCTGCTCCCGCACCACGGGCTTCGCCCCACCGTGTCGCAGCCGCTACCTGCATCGCCTTTGACGAATTGCCCGGCGAGAAGCGGGTGATCGCGGCCAACCTGCCGGATGAAGATTATCACAACGTCTTTTTCGGCACTGCATGCCACCCCGCCCATCTCCATGATTTGAAATATAATGCGCTGGCTTCTTTATTGAATTTCTCCACCGAGCCAGGAGTCGACCGAACACCATGCCAGCCGCCCCAGCCAGTTCAACACCCGAATTCGTCGCGTGGTTCCGTTCCGTTGCGCCCTATATCAACGCTTTTCGCGGCAAGACTTTTGTCGTCGCATTCGGCGGCGAAGTGGTCGCGGACGGCAAGTTCATCGAACTGACGCATGACTTCAATCTGCTGGCGGCACTCGGCATCCGTCTGGTGCTGGTGCATGGCGCACGCCCGCAGATCGAGCAGCGGCTGGTGCAGAACAACATCGAAGGCAGTTACCACCGCGGCATCCGGCTCACCGATGCCGAGACCATGCAATGCGTCAAGGAAGCGGTCGGCCGCGTGCGCGTGGAGATCGAGGCGCTGTTATCGCTCGGACTGGCGAATTCGCCGATGGCCAACGCGGATATCCGCGTTGCGGGCGGCAACTTCATCACGGCGCAACCCATGGGGGTGATCAACGGTGTCGACCTGATGCATACCGGTTGCGTGCGCAAGGTGGATGTCGCCGCACTCAGGGATCGCATGGAATTCGGGGAAGTGGTGCTGCTTTCGCCGCTGGGCTATTCCCCCACCGGCGAAGTGTTCAACCTGACGCTTGAGGATGTCGCGACTGCGACGGCTATCGCTCTGGACGCGGACAAGTTGATCTTCCTGACAGACACCGATGGGGTGCACAACAAGGATGGTGAGCTGCTGAAAGAGCTGACCATCGTCGAAGCCAGCAAGCTCCTGTCCGGCAAACGCAAGCTGCCGGACGATGTGGGGTTGTTCCTGCCTTGTGCCGTGCGCGCCTGCGAAGCGGGCGTGGCGAGGACACACCTGGTCAGCCGCCATACCGACGGCGCATTGTTGCAGGAACTGTTCAGCGACGAAGGCATCGGCACCATGGTGGTGGAAAGCACGCTCAACACGCTGCGCGAAGCGACCATCAAGGACGTCGGCGGTATCCTGCAACTGCTCCAGCCGCTTGAAGCCGAGGGCATCCTGGTGCGGAGGTCGAGGGAATTGCTGGAGCGGGAGATCGCCCGTTTCGTGGTGCTGGAACATGGCCACCGCATCATTGGCTGCGCAGCCTTGTATCCCTTTGCCGACGAAAAAGCCGGGGAACTCGCCTGCCTTGCGGTGCAGCCCGCCTACCGCGATCACGGCTATGGCGACATCCTGCTCAAGCACATCGCAAAACGGGCGCAGGAGATGAAGCTGCAAAAACTGTTCGTACTGACCACGCGCACGGCACACTGGTTCATCGAGCGCGGTTTCAAGGAGGTCGACGTGGAGCAGCTGCCGGCGCAAAAGAAGACGCTTTACAACTATCAGCGCCGCTCCAAGGTGTTCGTCCGGAACCTGCGGTAAGGCTTCGTCCGGGAAATCCCTGTTCCCACACCGAGTAATTCAGCGCGCGAGCGTTGCCGCTGGATTTGGATGGGGATTCACGGTAATGTCACATTCCTCAAGCATAATCACGGAGTGAACTCAATCATGGCAAGAACAGTGCAGTGCGTAAAACTGGGCCGCGAATCGGAAGGGCTGGATCGTCCACCTTATCCCGGTGCGCTGGGCCAGCGTATCTATGAAAGCGTTTCAAAAGAAGCCTGGCAAGGCTGGATCAAGTTCCAGACCATGCTGGTAAACGAGAACCGCCTCAACCTCGCCGATGCCAAGGCGCGCAAATACCTCGCCGAACAGATGGAGAACTATTTCTTCGGTGCAGGTACCCAGATGCCCACGGGATACGTTCCGCCGAAAAACTGAACCGCCGCTAAACCGCCAGTACGCTGGCAATCCCGCTCATGGCAAAAACCTTCCCGTCGCAGAATTTCCTCAATCGCGAGCTCGGCCTGCTCGAATTCAACCGGCGCGTCCTCGCGCAAGCGGAGGACGCGTCGGTTCCGTTGCTGGAAAGGCTCAAATACCTGTGCATCGTCAGCAGCAACCTCGACGAATTCTTCGAGATCCGCGTTGCCGGACTGAAGGAGCAGGCCAAGCTGGGCGGCCTTGCGGCCGGGCCTGACGGGCTGGAGGCCACGCAGATACTCAAGCGCCTGTACGCGCCGACACACCAGCTCATCGCGCGGCAATACCAGCTGTTCAATGAAGAACTCGTGCCGGCCCTTGCGCAGCAAGGCATCAAGTTCCTGCGCCGCACTCACTGGAACGAGGCCCAAAAGAACTGGGTCAGGGATTTCTTCATGCGCGAGGTGATGCCGGTGCTGACACCGATCGGGCTCGACCCGGCGCACCCGTTCCCGCGCGTGCTCAACAAGAGCCTCAATTTCGCCGTCGAGCTGCAAGGCAAGGACGCGTTCGGCCGCAACTCGGCCAAGGCCATCGTGCAGGCCCCGCGCGTGTTGCCGCGAGCCATCCTGATACCGCCGGAGATCTCCGGCTGCCCCTACGGTTTCGTGTTCCTCTCTTCCATCCTGCACGCGCATGTCGGCGAGCTGTTTGCCGGCATGGAAGTGCAAGGCTGCTACCAGTTCCGCGTGACCCGCAATAGCGACCTGTTCGTGGACGAGGAAGAAGTCAAGAACCTGCGCATCAGCCTGCAGGGCGAATTGCCGCAGCGCCACTTTGGCGATGCCGTGCGGCTGGAAGTGGCCGACAATTGCCCCCCTGCCATGTCCGAATTCCTGCTGCAGCAATTCGAACTGAAGCCGGAAGACCTGTATAGCGTGAAAGGGCCGGTCAACCTGGTGCGCCTGATGCGCATCCCGGACCAGGTGGCACGCGACGATCTCAAGTTCGCACCTTTTGCGCCCGGCATGCCCACCTTGCTGCAAAAAAAGGGCGCGGACATGTTCAAGGTGCTGCGCAAGAACGACGTGTTGCTGCACCACCCATACCAGTCGTTCAAACCGGTGATCGACTTCATCCAGCAGGCCGCCGCCGACCCGAACGTGGTCGCCATCAAGCAGACGGTGTACCGCACGGGCGTCGATTCGGAACTGATGGAAGCGCTCATTGCAGCGGCGATGCGCGGCAAAGAGGTCACCGTAGTGGTGGAGCTGCTCGCCCGCTTCGATGAGGAAGCCAACATCAATTGGGCCAGCCGTCTGGAAGAAGTTGGCGCACATGTGGTGTATGGTGTGGTGGGACACAAGACTCACGCCAAGATGTTGATGGTCGTGCGGCGCGAGGACAACGGCCTGCGCCGCTATGTGCACCTTGGCACCGGCAACTACCACCCGCGCACGGCACGGCTGTATACCGATTTCGGCATGTTCACCAGCAACGAGGAGGTGTGTTCCGACGTGAACGAAGTGTTCATGCAGCTCACCGGGCTGGGCAAGGCGAGCAAACTGCGCCATCTGTGGCAATCGCCGTTCACCTTGCACACCAATATATTGGCGGCCATCCGCAACGAAACCAGGCTGGCCAAGGAAGGTAAGCGCGCACATATCATCGCCAAGATGAATTCGCTGCTGGAACCGGAAACCATCACCGCGCTGTATGAGGCGTCGCAGGCGGGAGTGAAGATCGACCTCATCGTGCGCGGCGTGTGTGCCCTGCGTCCGGGTGTCGCGGGGTTATCCGAAAACATCCATGTCATTTCCATCATCGGGCGCTTCCTTGAGCACACCCGGATCTTCTATTTCCGCAACGACCTGGCCCATGACGTCTATCTGGCCAGCGCAGACTGGATGGACCGCAATTTCTTCCGCCGTATCGAGGTATGCTTCCCCGTGCTCGACGAAAAACTCAAGAAGCGCGTACTGGATGAAGGATTGAAGAGCTACCTGAAGGATAACGCCCAGGCCTGGGAGATGGACTGCAATGGCTTCTGGCACCGCAAGGCTTCTGCACGCGCTGCAACCACATGCGCCCAGACCGCCTTGCTGCAGGAATTGGGACAGCCGCTGGCGGCTGCCGACGCTGATTAAGCCTTCTTCGGACGCCCGGTCTTGATCTTTTCGAGGCTGGAGATGGCACGCTTCAATTGCGCCGCGTTCAGCTTTGACAGGTTTTGCAGGCTGGCACGCAACAGTTCGCTCTTCTTTACATGCAAACCCGCTTTGAGCGCCTTCAGCTTGAGCTCGGCAATCAATTCGTAATCGGTTTGCGGCATGGTAAAGCTGTCGCGCACCACTTTGACTTTGCTGTCGGCCTTCTTTTCCTTTTTCGGTTTTTTCTCGGGTTTTGGCGCGGTCATCGCAACAGCAGGCTTGCGTACTGCAGGTTTTTTGGCGGCGGGCTTACGGGTAGCGGCGGTCATATCGATCTCCCTGGGTGAGTGTGGCAAAAACAGTATATACGGTATATTCTGGCATCCGATAGTGTAATAAATCAGGAGACGCTGGCAATGGAGTTGATTCTATGGCGACATGCCGAGGCTGCACAAGGTGTGCCGGATGATGCGCGACCTCTGACCGACAGGGGCAGGCACCAGGCCGAACATATGGCCCATTTCCTTTCCGCCCGGCTACCGCAGAACACGCGCATCCTGGTAAGCCCGGCGCTGCGGGCACAGCAGACGGCCGCTGCGCTCAACAAGGGTTTCATCACCGCACCCAACCTCGGCGTGCATGCGACGCCGGAAACCGCGATCGCCACTGCGGGCTGGCCGCTGGCCGGCGGCGCCGTGCTGCTGGTCGGACATCAGCCATGGATGGGCGAGCTGGCTTCATTGCTGATGACCGGGCGCGCGGATTATTGGAGCATCAAGAAAGGCGCAGTATGGTGGTTCAGCCGGCGCGAACGCGAAGGCGATTTCCAGACCACCTTGCGTCTTGTCATCACACCGGATCAACTGTAACTCTGAAAGGGGATGCCATGTTCGAATCTGCCGAGCTCGGTCACAAGATAGACAAAGCGACCTACGACAAGGAAGTGCCGAAATTGCGCGAAGCGCTGCTGGACGCACAGTTCGATCTGGCGGAAAAGGCAAAATTCCCGGTCATCATCCTGGTCGGCGGTGTCGATGGCGCAGGACGCGGCGAGACCGTGAACCTGCTCAACGAATGGATGGACCCCCGCTTCATCCAGGCGCACGGCATGGGCGAACCTTCCGACGAGGAGATGGAGCGCCCGATGATGTGGCGCTTCTGGCGCGCCCTGCCACCCAAGGGGAAGATCGGGGTGTTCCTGGGCTCATGGTACACATGGCCGATCCTGAACCGGGCCATGGGATACACCAAGGCCGCCGAGCTAGACCAGAGCCTGGAGCGCGCCAAACGCCTGGAAAAGATGCTGACCGACGAAGGTGCGCTCATCATCAAGTTCTGGCTGCACCTTTCCAGGGAAAAGCAGGAAGCCCGCCTCAAGATGCTGGAAAAGAATCCCAAGACCCGCTGGCGCGTCACCAAGCGCGACTGGCAGCGCTTCAAGCGCTATGACAAATTCCTCACCATCCACGAAAGCGTCATCCGCCATACCAGCACCGCCGAATCGCCGTGGATCGTCGTAGAGGGCTCGGATGCGCGCTATCGCGGCCTGACCATCGGCAAGGTCATTCTCGAGGCGCTGCGCAAAAGATTGTCCGAATCCGACAAGAAGAAGGAAACCGCGATCCGTGCAGCACCTTTGCTGCCGCCGATCGACAAGCTGAACATCCTGGCGACGCTCGACCTCACCCAGAAGCTGGAAAAGAAAAGATTCGAGACCGAGCTGGAAAAATACCAGGGCAAACTGGCCTTGCTCACGCGCGATCCGCGCTTCAAGGACATCACCGTGATCGCGGTGTTCGAAGGCAACGATGCTGCAGGCAAGGGCGGCGCCATCCGCCGCATCACCGGTGCGCTTGAGGCACGCCAGTACCAGGTCGTGCCCATCGCCGCGCCGACGGAAGAAGAACGCGCACAACCCTATCTGTGGCGTTTCTGGCGGCACATCCCGCGCAGGGGGCGCGTCACCATCTTCGATCGTTCCTGGTACGGTCGCGTGCTGGTCGAGCGCGTGGAAAAATTCTGTTCCGAAGCCGACTGGATGCGCGCCTACGGCGAGATCAACGACTTCGAGGCACAGCTGGTGCGTCACCAGACCGTGGTGGTGAAGTTCTGGCTGACCATCAGCAAAGAGGAACAATTACGGCGCTTCAAGGAACGCGAGAAGATCGGCTTCAAACGCTTCAAGATCACTGCAGAGGATTGGCGCAACCGCGATAAGTGGGATGCCTATGAACAGGCCATCAGCGACATGGTCGACCGTACCAGCACCGAGGTCGCGCCGTGGACGCTGGTGGAGGCCAACGACAAGTATTTTGCACGCATCAAGATCCTGAAGACCTTGTGCCAGCGCATCGAGGCGGAGATGAAGAAGATAAAATAGCCGCTGCGGTCAGTTGCAGCGCTCGCCTTCCTTCGGGTCGAACAGCCGCGCGAATTCGGTCGGGTGTCCTGACAGCACTTTGACGCAATCGCCCACCTTGTAATGCTTGTAGCTCATCACCTCGATGCGCTCGCTGCTGTTCAGCGGCTGCACCGTGAAGCGGTTCGCACCAGTGGCCACTTGCGGCGGTTCCTTGCGTTTGTCGTGCACGCCGCTCAGGCCCGTGTTTGCGCCGATCATCATGCCACTGTAGCCGCCCGTACCCACGCCGATACCGATACCAAAGCTGACACCGCTGTCGTTCGAGCGTGGCGCTGTCTTGGCCGCCTCCTTGCGTTCCGCATCGGTGAACACATGCACATCCACCACTTTTGCCAGTTTCACGTAACGCGTATCGTCTTCCAGCCTGGGCGTACTCTGGCACGCCACCAGCAAGAGCAGCAGCCCCGGGATCAAGGTCTTCTTCATCGTCTCTGCTCCTTCGAACTCGCGAACATCAGGCCTGCTGTACCAGCACATAAGGCCTGACCACCACCGCCCATACGTCGGCATCCGCTTCATACCAGGCCAGCGCCTGCGCATCGGGGACACGGGCGATCTGTCCGGTCTGCATCCATTCGAGTACCTGCGCCTTGTTGTCCTCGGAGATCTGGAACGCCACCTCGACCAGGTCGAGTTCGGCGCTGACCAGGATCGCCGACCCGCTGGCAAAGAAGCGCTGCAATTCCTTCCAGGCGATGCGCGCAGTCTCCAGATTCACGCTGGCACGTTTGAAGTCTTCGGGGTTCATGGTACTCATGCAAATAACTTTCGATTACGGATTCGTGTTGTTCAGGTAATTGTCCTTCACCCGCATATAGTGCTCGGCCGAGTAACGCAGATAGGCGAGTTCTTCTTGCGTCAATGCACGCACGGCCTTGGCCGGGCGCCCCATGTAGAGCATGCCACCCTCCAGTATCTTGCCCGGCGAGATCAGGCTGCCGGCGCCGACCATCACTCGGTCGGGGATCACCACATCGTCCATGATGATGGAGCCCATGCCGATCAGGCACTCGTTGCCGATGCTGCAACCGTGCACGATCACCGAATGGCCCACCGTCACATAGTCGCCGATGATGAGCGGCGACCCGTTTGGTTTTTCCGGTGTCTTGTGCGACACATGGCCCATGCTCAAGTCCTGCACGTTCGTCCCGCGCCCGATCACGATGCGGTTCACGTCCCCGCGCAACACCGTGTTGCACCAGACGGAGGCATCGTCGCCTATCGTCACGTCGCCGATGACCTGGCAGGAAGGGTGCAGGTAGACGCGTTCGCCGAGGATGGGGGTGGTGTCGAGATAGTTGAAGACAGGCATATCGTTTAAAAGCTTTCCGGCCACGCTCTGGCCGTATGGATCACAGACAAGATTTGTACTTCATCCGAGCTGACGCGATAGGCAAGTACAAAGGGGAAGCGCCCGATGGCAAGTTCGCGTGTTCCGGGGACTCGGCCTGGCCGCCCCACCAATGGATTGTCAGGCAACGCCTTGGCCGAATCGCGAACGAGCTGGACGACTCGACGCGCTGCAGCCGGATTTTCCTGGGCTATGTAATCGTGAATCTCCGCAAGGTCTGATCTGGCCTGCGGGGTATAACGCAGGTTCATGCCTGTGGCTGAGTGTAGCGGGCGAAGAACGCCTCCATCTCCTCGTCCGTCACGAACTCACCGCGTTGCGCCTGCGCAAGCCCTTCCTGGATTCTTGCAGTGATACGGCGCTGTTGCACCAGATACAGCGACAAGGCTTCATTCGCCAAATCGCTTTCGCTGCGATGACTCGCTTCTGCCAGTTGGTCGAGCTGGTCTTTCAGGTCGGTGCGAATCTCAAGGGTGGCTGTATTCATGTTGATTCTCCGAAATCTGACGAGGCGATATTACGCCAAGAAATTGTGGTCCCAGATTACCACTTAAGCATAGCGTATTGCACCGGATGTTTTCATTTCATACAGCGCAATGCCCGTTGACTATCGCGCCCGACTGCACTGGGCTTTAATTCTTCTCGAATTTGTTTCTGTATCGAACGAACTCGCGTAGCTGCTGTGTATATTGATATGGTCGTTTATGGGCGAGCAGCGCCTCTTCATATTTCAAATAGGTTTTCGAGCTCCTCCCTAGTGCCAATAGCGTTACTAAAGCCGCACATTGAGTAAGCCAATATATATCCGCTGAAAGTTCGTGCGCTTTTGAATATCCCAAATCTAGCGCCTTCGAATACAGCCTGTCTGCAAGTATCTCTGCTTCAGATCGCAAGACATCTCGCTCTTCCGAAGAATGTGAGCAATCCCATCTATTCAGAAAATCCTGATATTGTTGGCGCAAAGCCTTACCTGCAACGCTAAATTCAGGACAGCGTGGTCGCCCCAGCAATAAATTCCCAAATTTTCGGCTAATTGTCTGAAGTGATTTATACACATCTATTTCGATTCTATTGTTAACCCCTGTAAGGAGTTAGCTTGATAACTTCCACCCCATCTTCTCCCCCGCCCGTAGCGGCACGAGTCGATGCTCCCCAAACCCCACCGACGCAGGCATCTGCCACTCTTCTTTGCGCAGCGTGACCTTCTCGGTGTTGCGCGGCAGACCGTAATAGTCTGCACCGTAGAAACTGGCGAAAGCTTCCAGTTTGTCCAGCGCGCCCGCTGCTTCGAACGCTTCGGCATACAGCTCGATGGCGCTGTGCGCGGTGTAGCAACCGGCGCAGCCGCAGGCGTTCTCTTTGGTGTGCTGGGCGTGCGGGGCGCTGTCGGTGCCGAGGAAGAATTTCTTGTTGCCGCTGGTGGCGGCTTTGACCAGTGCTTCGCGGTGCGTCTCGCGTTTCAGGATGGGCAGGCAGTAGAAGTGCGGGCGGATGCCGCCCACCAGCATGGCATTGCGGTTGTACAGCAGGTGCTGCGGCGTGAGCGTGGCGGCGATGGTGTCCGGTGTGCTGGCGACGAACTGCGCGGCATCTTTGGTGGTGATGTGCTCGAACACCACGCGCAAGCCGGGCAGGTCTTTCAGCAGCGGTTGCATGACGCGCTCGATGAACACGGCTTCGCGGTCGAAGATGTCGATGTCGGTGCTGGTGACTTCGCCGTGCACCAGCAGCGGCATGCCGCAGCGTTGCATCTCTTCCAGTGCGGCATAGGTCTTGCGCAGGTCGGTGACGCCCGCATCGGAATTCGTGGTGGCGCCCGCCGGGTAGAGCTTCACTGCATGCACCACGCCGCTGGCTTTGGCTTTTTTGATCTCTTCGGCGCTGGTGATGTCGGTGAGGTACAGCGTCATCAGCGGTTCGAACTTCATGCCTTTTGGCAGCGCTTTCAGAATGCGCTCGCGGTAGGCCACGGCCTGCACGGTGGTGGTGACGGGCGGGCGCAGGTTGGGCATGACGATGGCGCGGGCGAATTGTCGTGCAGTATCGGGCAGGACGGACCGCATCAGCGCTTCGTCGCGCAGGTGCAGGTGCCAGTCGTCTGGGCGGGTAAAGGTCAGTGTCTTCATGCCCGGCATTCTAACAGTTGGCAGGGCATGTGATTGAAGCGGGAAACTAATTGCGGCCCGCGACCCACTGTGCCGCAGCTTCCGCCACGCGCTTGCCGAACTGCCTGGCCGTCTCCAGATCGCCGGGCAGCATCTCGTCCGGCGAAGCGTCGGAAGGAGAGACCGACATCGCGCCGCAGAACGAACCGACATAGTTCACGTCATTGCGCTGTGCGGTCTTGCTGTTGGAGGGCAGCATGCCGGTGCCGACCCAGATCATGCCGTGCTGCATGGCGAGAGTGAAGATGTAATGCAGGGTGGAAAGCTTGTCGCCGTTCATGGTGGCGGAATTGGTGAAGCCGGCGGCGATCTTGTTCTTCCATTTCTGCGAGGACCACGGCTTGGACGAGGCATCGGCGAATTTCTTGAACTGCCAGCTGACCATGCCCATGTAGGTCGGCGAGCCCATGATGATGGCATCCGCCGCATCCAGCGTGGCCCATTCGGCCTCGCTCAGGTTGCCTTCGGAGCTGATCGCCATGAGTATCGCGTTGGCCCCCGTTGCCACGGCTTGCGCCTGTCTTGCTGTATGTCCATATCCGCTGTGATAGATCACGACCACTTTCGCCATGAAATTCCCTCTCTAGATTATTGGAACATTCAGCGTAACCACTCAGGCCACGAATGGCAACCTCGCCAACAGGTCGATTATTCTGCGCCGGACTTGAGCTGCAATGCCCGCTGGTACAGCTCGTTCTTGTTTGCGCCCGTGACCTTCACTGCCAGTTGCACCGCCTGTTTCAGCGGCAGCTCTTCCAGCAATATGGCCAGTGTGCGTTCGGTGGCCGCATCCAGACCGGCTGCCCTTTCCGGTGCGCCGGAAACCAGCAACACGAATTCGCCGCGCTGGTTGTTCGGGTCGCTGTTCAGCCACTCCATCGCATCGGCGAGTTTGCAGCGATGGATGCTCTCGAACAACTTGGTGATCTCGCGGGCAAACACGATCTCGCGTTCATCGCCGAACACTGCATGCAGGTCTTCGGTACACTCCAGGATGCGATGCGGCGCTTCGTAGAACACCAGCGTGTATGGATGCCCGGCCAGCCCCTGCAGCACGCCGCACCGGGCGGCGGATTTGTTCGGCAAAAAACCGTAAAACAGAAAATGCGGCGCACTCAGGCCGGATGCGGACAGCGCAGTGACTGCGGCACTCGCTCCCGGAACAGGGATCACGCGGAAGCCCGCTTCGCGCACGAGCCCTACCAGCACCGCACCGGGATCGCTCACTGCCGGCGTGCCGGCATCCGTCACCAGCGCCACGCTTTGTCCCTGTTGCAACAGGCTGATCACCTTTTCCGCAGCGCCGCGTTCGTTGTGCTGGTGCAACGCCAGCAACCGGGCATCGCCAATCCCATGATGTTGCAGCAAATGTTTGGTATTGCGGGTATCTTCTGCGGCGATGGTATCGGCCGCTCCCAGCGTTTCCAGCGCGCGCAGGGTGATGTCACTTAGATTTCCAATCGGGGTGGCGACTACATATAATGCGCACTCTAATTTTTGTTTGGGCTTGATATGCAAACTGTCGCCTCTAGGTCTGGTTGGTTACGCTGGTTGTTTGTCGCCGCACTATACGTGAGCATATTTGGCTGCGCCACTCCGCCGACTGCGCCCAGCGCACCAGCGCCCGCGCCTGCCCAGGCTCCTGTCACCCAGGCACCCGTGACGCCTCCGCCTGCTGCACAACCGCCCGTGGTCACGGAAGCGGTTCCCGCACCTGCACCGCTGCAGTCGACAGTCCTGCCTGCAGTGATCCCGGGGCCACCGCATATCGCCCTGTTGCTGCCCTTGAATTCTCCGATCTTTGCCAAGGCTGCCGATGCCGTACAGCAAGGTTTCCTCGCGGCTGCCAACAAGGAAGCGAACGGCCTTCCCGTGCGCGTCTATCCCTATAGCGATACTAACTCCGAGATCGTTGGCCTGTATCAGCAGGCGATACGCGCTGGCGCGGTCGCCGTAGCCGGCCCGCTCACCCGCAACGGTGTCGCCGCACTGGCAGCGACTGGCCCATTGACCACACCGACACTGGCGATGAATCTGGCGGATAACGATGCTCGCACCGACAATCTGTATTTCTTCGGCCTGCCCGGTGAAGCCGAAGCGCGCCAGGCAGCCCAGCGCGCCACGGCCGCCGGATTGCTCAGCGCCACCGTCGTGAGGACCGACACTGCGTTCTCCAAGCGCCTGGCACAGGCATTCTCCGACGAATGGCAACGCGAGGGCGGCATCCTCAAGCCTGAGATCGTCTATACCGGCGACCCGACCGCATTGAAAGAGCTGCCGCAGGATCCGGGCGATTCAGTGTTCATCGCCGCCGAAGCCAGCCAGGCGCGCCTGTTGCGCCCATACATCACTGCCGAATTGCCTGTCTATTCGACCTCGCAGATATTCTCGGGTAACAACCGCACGCTGACCAACTACGACCTGTCCGATGTGCGCTTTTTCGACATGCCGTGGATGCTGCAGCCCGACCATCCCGCCGTGATGATCTATCCGCATGTCACTCCGCCGTTGCCACCGGAACTGGAGCGCCTGTATGCCCTCGGCATCGACTCCTACCGCCTGCTGCAGCTGCTCATGGACCACAAAGAGACGACAGCGCTCCCTCTGGACGGCGTCACCGGCAAGATCACGCTGACCGGTCATACCTTCCAGCGCGAGGCCATCTTTGCCATCATGAGACAAGGACTGGGCGTTCCGCTGGACAGCAAGTCGCACTGATGAAACCGGGCGCCAGGGCCGAACTGATCGCCGCCGAACATTTGCGGCGTCACGGTTTGGCGCTGGTGCAGTCGAATTATCGCTGCCGCTTCGGCGAGATCGACCTGATCCTGCGCGATGGAGAGACCCTGGTCTTCGCCGAGGTGCGCCAGCGCAGCCGCAACGATTTCGGCGGTGCGGCGGCCAGCATAGACCGGCACAAACAGCAGCGCCTCATCCTGGCCGCCCAGCATTACCTGGCCTCAATGCCGCGCCTGCCGCCCTGCCGTTTCGATGCTGTGCTGCTGGATGCCGCGGACAACATCGAGTGGGTCAAAAATGCTTTTGAGCTTTAGGGTAATATTCACATCTGTCATCCACTTCATTTCCGCTCTATGACTCTGACTACACGCATCGGCAAGCATTTCGAAGACAGCGCGCAGCTCAAGCTGCAAAGCAAGAAGGTGCTTGCCCAGCCCATCGCCGACGCCGCACAGGCCATGGTCACCTGCCTGATGAACGACGGCAAGATACTGGTCTGCGGCAACGGCGGCTCGGCCGCCGATTCGCAGCACTTCGCCGCCGAACTCATCAACCGCTTCGAGGTCGAGCGCCCCGGACTGGCCGCCATCGCGCTGACCACCGACAGCTCGGTACTGACTTCGATCGCCAACGATTACGATTACGTGCAGATCTTTTCCAAACAGGTTCGCGCGCTGGGTATGGACGGCGACGTGCTGCTCGCCATCTCCACCAGCGGCAATTCGCCCAGTGTCGTGGAAGCCGTGCAGGCTGCGCATGAGCGCAACATGCCGGTGGTGGCGCTGACCGGGCGCGAAGGCGGCGTGATGGCCTCCATTTTGAAACCGACGGACTTCCACATCTGCGTTCCGGCCAAGAGCACGGCGCGTATCCAGGAAGTGCACCTGCTTGCGTTGCACTGCCTGTGCGATGCCATCGACCATCTGATTCTGGGAGGAGAGTGATGCGTTATCCGATTTTGATCCTGGTTGCTGCACTGCTTTCGCTGCAAGGTTGCGTCGCACCGGTCGTCGCTGCCGGTGCGGGTGTAGGGGCGATAATGACAACCACCGACCGCCGCAGCACAGGCGCAATGGTCGAGGACGACACCATCGAGAGCAAGGCGCAGAAACGCATCGAGGAAAAATACAAGGACACCGCACATGTGAGTGTAACCTCCTATAACCGCTTCGCCCTCGTCACCGGCACCGCGGCGACCGAAGAAGCCAAGATGGATATCGAGCGCATCATCGGCAGCATCCCCAATGTCAAAGGCATCGCCAACGAACTGGATATCGGCAACGTTTCCGCCAACAGTTCCAACAGCAGCGATTCGCGCATCACCGGCAGCGTGAAGATGCGCTTCGTCAAAAGCCCTGTGCTCAAGGCCGACCAGGTCAAGGTCGTCACCGAGAACAGCGTGGTCTATCTGATGGGCCTGGTGACACGCGCCGAAGCAGACGCCGCCTCCGACATCGCCAGCACCACGCGCGGCGTACAAAAAGTCGTCCGCGTCTTCGAATACATCGACTAGTGAAATACCCTGCTCCCAGCTTCGAAGACAAGATCTGCACGGCTGACCTGCTCGCCGCGAAAGTCGCGCTGCTGCCGCGGCCGCTGGTGTTCACCAACGGCTGTTTCGATGTGCTGCATCGCGGCCACGTCACTTACCTGGCCCAGGCCCGCGCGCTCGGCTTCTCGCTCATTGTCGGCGTCAACAGCGATGCCTCGGTGAAGCGCCAAGGCAAGGGCGACGACCGCCCGATCAATGCCGAACAGGATCGCATGGCGGTGCTGGCCGCGCTGGAATCGGTGAGCCTGGTAGTCAAGTTCGACGAAGACACGCCGCTCAACCTCATTCTCGCCTGCAAGCCGGACGTGCTGGTGAAGGGCGGCGACTGGAAGCCGGAGAACATCGTCGGCAGCAAGGAAGTGAAGATCTGGGGTGGCACCGTGCACAGCATCACCTTCCTGCATGAACGTTCCACCACCGCATTACTGAAAAAGATAAGATCGCTATGACACCTACCGAAATCACCCTGCATCAACAATCCAAAGTGCTGGAGATCGCCTTCGACGACGGCACACGCTACAAGCTGCCGTTCGAGTTCCTGCGCGTGTACTCGCCTTCCGCCGAAGTGCGCGGCCACGGCCCGGGACAGGAGACATTGCAGGTCGGCAAGCGCAACGTGATGCTTACTGAAATCGAACCTGCCGGCAGCTATGCCATCAAACTGGTGTTCGACGACGGCCACGACAGCGGGCTCTACACCTGGGAATACCTGCACGAGCTGGGCAAATATCACGATGCCATGTGGCACGATTACCTGACCAAGCTGGAAGCAGCTGGTGAGAGCCGCGATAAATAAACACCCGCAGTTCCCTCTCCCCCTGGGAGAGGGGTAGGGTGAGGGGGAATCTGCAACGGGCCGCCCTCACCCCGGCCCTCTCCCGGTGGGAGAGGGAGTAAAAATACAGGAGCATCATCATGGCAAACACCCATTTCGGTTTTCAGACCGTAGACGAGAACGAAAAGGCCAGGAAGGTCGCCGGCGTGTTCACCTCCGTCGCCAGCAAATACGACATCATGAACGACCTGATGTCGGTTGGCCTGCACCGCATCTGGAAGCCTTTCGCGGTCGGTCTTGCGAACGTGCACGAAGGCCAGCGCGTGCTGGATGTGGCCGGCGGCTCGGGCGACCTGACCAGGCTGTTCCTGAAGAAGGTCGGCAGCAGCGGCCAGGTGGTGCTCACCGACATCAACAACGCCATGCTGCGCGTTGGGCGCGACCGCTTGCTGGACGAAGGCAAGACCACGCCCACCGCACAGTGCGACGCCGAGCGCCTGCCTTTCCCCGACAACTATTTCGACTGCGTGAGCATCGCCTTCGGCCTGCGCAACGTCACCCACAAGGATGCCGCGCTGCGCGAGATGAAGCGTGTGCTCAAGCCCGGCGGACGCGTGATCGTGCTGGAATTCTCCAAGGTGGCCAAACCGCTGGAAAAGGCCTACGACCTCTACTCCTTCAAGCTGCTACCCAAGATGGGTGAGATCATCGCCAACGACGCCGACAGCTACCGCTACCTCGCCGAATCCATCCGCATGCATCCGGGGCAGGAAGAACTGAAGAAGATGATGGAAGAAGCTGGGCTGGAGCGCGTCGAATATTTCAACATGACGGGCGGGGTGGTGGCGGTGCATCGGGGGTATAAGCTGTAGACACGCTTAGCCATCTACTTCTCGGTTGAACCTTTCTCCTTCCACCCTGCAAACCCCGCTCTTGCATCTCCTTCTGACTTCAGCGATGATGTGCATCACATTTGTAATGCACGAGGTGTTCCATGAAGACCGCCACCATGCCCGCTCTGCGCGTTGCGCCGGAGCTGAGACAGGCCGCCGAAGAGATGTTGCGTCCGGGCGAGACGCTTTCCGCCTTTGTCGAAGATTCGTTGCGCCGCAACGTGACGATGCGCCGTAATCAGCAGGAATTCATTGCGCGCGGCTTGGCCTCCGGCGATGCGGCCAGGAAGAGCGGCGTGTACATCTCGCCGGATGAAGTATTGCAGGAACTGGATGACATGCTTGCCAAGGCAAAGGCGAAAGCGGGCAAGTGAGCTACAAGGTTCGCTACACCGAGGCGGCAAGAGAAGACCTGAGACGACTTTTTACCTTTCTGGCCGAGCGTGACCTGCGGCCCGCGCAGCAGGCACGCAAAGCCATCGCCGAAAGCATCAAGCTATTGCAGCAGTTTCCGTTCACGTGTCGCAAGGCGATTCCCGATAACCCGCTGTTGCGCGAAATGGTGATTTCCTTCGGGTCTGCGGGATACGTTGCGCTGTTTGAGATCGAGGGCAATGAGATCGTGACCATCCTTGCCGTGCGCCACCAGCGCGAAGACGATTACTATTAACCAACCACAGGAAATACCATGAGCAGTCTGCCCAAATGCCCCAAATGCAGTTCTGAATACACCTATGAAGACGGTGCCAACTATGTCTGCCCGGAGTGCGCGCATGAATGGCCGAAGGACGCACCGGCCGAAACTGGCGAGCAGGCCAAGGTGTTCAAGGATGCCTTCGGCAACGTGTTGCAGGACGGCGATTCAGTCACGGTGATCAAGGACCTGAAGGTCAAGGGTTCATCTTCGGTGGTGAAGGTGGGCACCAAGGTGAAGAACATCCGCCTGGTGGATGGCGACCATGACATCGATTGCAAGATCGACGGCATCGGGCCGATGCAGTTGAAGACCGAGTTTGTGAAGAAGGCTTGATTCGTTCACCCTTCGACAAGCTCAGGGCGAACGGTACTTTAGTGTATTGGTGGGGTTAAAAATATGGGTGGCTGGGGTTGTCCGCACGAGGTCGATGGCAAATGCCAGCGCGTGAACGATATCCCGTGCGACATGGGCATGAAGGGCTGTGTGCTGTTCGGACGTTTCCGCTTTGCCGATCCCAGCAAGAACCGGCCAAAGAAGACTCCGCTCAATCAACCCGCCGGTATGCCTGCTACAGGCGATGAGCAGCAATAACGCTATCGAGCTGATCTATCAGGATGACTATCTGCTGCTGGTGAACAAACCCGCCGGTTTGCTGGCCGTGCCCGGTCGTGGCGCGGACAAGCAGGATTGCCTTTCCGCGCGCCTGCAACTGCAATTCCCCGATGCGCTGGTGGTTCATCGCCTGGATATGGCTACTTCCGGCCTGATGGTTTTCGCGCGCGGCGCCAGGATGCAAAGCCGCCTGTCGAACATGTTCCGTGACCGCGAGGTGGGAAAGCGCTATGTCGCGGTGGTTGCTGGCAGGCTAGAGCCAGAAACTGGCGAGGTCGACCTGCCAATTGCCGCCGATTGGCCGAAGCGGCCGCTGCGCAAGATCGACTCCGAGTTGGGCAAGCCCTCGCTTACACGCTATCGCCTGCTGGAACTCGATGTTTCTGCCAGTCGCGTCGAACTGGAACCCTTTACCGGCCGTACCCATCAACTACGCGTACACATGGCAGCCATCGGCCATCCTATCCTTGGTGACGCGCTGTATGGCGATGAATCCAGTGCGCCGCGTTTGCTGTTGCATGCCAGTTGGCTGAGCTTTGCCCACCCTTTTAGCAGTGAACCATTGAACTTTGTTTCTGCGGCCCCATTCTAATCGGTGCCTCATTCAGGACAGTCCTCCGCAAGTCATGGAGGGGCAATCCGGTCTCAACTGCTATACTCTCTGGTCGTTGTTTTGAACACACTTGAAGGAATCAAATGAAACGTTTCACCATCTTGCTGACTATCGTTTTGACCTGTCTTTCCCTGCTTGCCACCAGTGCTGAAGCCCGTCGTTTCGGCGGTGGCGGCAGCTTCGGCAAACAGCGCACGATGAGCGCCCCGGTGCAAAGAACTCCCGCCGCTGCACCTGCACCCGCCACACCGGGCCAGCAGGCTGCCCCCCAGCCTGCCGGAAACAGGTGGCTGGGCCCCTTGGCCGGTCTGGCCATCGGCGCTGGCCTGGGTGCCTTGTTCGCGCACTTCGGCATGGGGGAAGGCATGGGTTCCTTCCTGATGATCATGCTGGGCGTATTTGCCGTGATGATGCTGATCTCGATGTTCCGCCGCAAACAGGAACCGGCGATGCAATATGCCGGGGCCGCTGCACCGTATGGCGGCACACAGGAGCCAGCCCAGGCTTACGGCGGCTATGCGCCCGTTGCCGCGGCCGGCATACCGACCGATTTCCCGGTGGAGAGTTTCCTGCGCAGCGCCAAGACCTCGTTCATCCGCCTGCAGGCGGCGAACGACCGCAAGGACCTGGACGATATCCGCGAATACACCACACCCGAGATGTTCGCCGAGGTTTCCATGCAGATCCGCGAGCGCGGCGACGCACCGCAGAAGACCGATGTTGATGTCGTCAACGCTGACCTGCTGGAAGTCGTGACCGAGAACGACTATGCCATCGCCAGCGTGCGCATGAGCGGCCAGTTGCGCGAGAACAACGGCACACCGGAATCCTTCGACGAGATCTGGCATGTGCAGAAGAATCTGAAGGACGACAAATCCGTTTGGCTGTTAGCCGGAATCCAGCAGGTTTGACTGTAAAGTACAGTAAACTAGCGGGCATGGCGTGATTCGCCATGCCCTTTTAATTTGAATTTTCGTAAATGCGTTTTTTCCGTTTACTCAAGATCATCTTCGTCGTTCTGCGATTCGGCCTGGACGAATTTCTGCTGGCGCATGAACGCACGAGCTGGATGCTGCGCCCGCTCAACTGGCTGTTGTTCTTCCGTGATGTTTCGCGACCGCGCGCCGAGCGTTTGCGTCTGGCGCTGGAGACGCTGGGGCCGATCTTCGTCAAGTTCGGTCAGATGCTTTCCACGCGCCGCGATCTGATCCCTACCGATATCGCCGACGAACTGGCCAAGTTGCAGGACCAGGTCCCGCCCTTCCCTTCCGCAACGGCGGTCGCCTTGCTGGAAGAGGCTTTTGGCAAACCGTTAAATGATGTTTTTGCCGAGTTCGATGAAACACCCGTCGCAAGCGCCTCGGTTGCGCAAGTGCATTTCGCCGAGCTGCCGGATGGGCGCGATGTGGCTGTGAAGATCCTGCGCCCCGGCATCGCCCGTGTCATCGACCATGATGTGGCGTTGCTGCAGATCTGTGCCGGGTTGATCGAGCGCTGGTGGGAGGATGGCAAGCGCCTGAAGCCTAAACTGGTGGTCGCCGAGTTCGAGAAATACCTGCATGACGAACTCGACATGATGCGCGAGTCGGCCAATGCCAGCCAACTGCGGCGCAATTTTGCCGATGCCAGGTTGTTGCTGGTGCCCGAGGTCTATTGGGATTGGTGTTCCGAGAAGGTGATGGTGATGGAGCGCATGCACGGCATCCCCATCAGCCAGATCGCTGCCTTGCGCGAAGCCGGCATCAACCTTTCCAAACTGGCTGCAGACGGGGTCGAGATCTTCTATACGCAGGTCTTCCGCGACGGTTTTTTCCACGCCGACATGCATCCTGGCAATATCCTGGTGGCACACGATGGGCGTTACGTGGCGCTGGATTTCGGCATCATGGGCACGCTCACCGATACCGACAAGAACTATTTGGCACAGAATTTCATCGCCTTCTTCAACCGCGATTACAAACGTGTCGCCGAGTTGCATATCGAATCAGGCTGGGCGCCCGCCGATACCCGTGTGGATGAATTCGAAGCTGCGATCCGCTCGGTGTGCGAGCCTATCTTCGACAAGCCGTTGCGCGAAGTCTCTTTCGGCAAGGTGTTGCTGCGCCTGTTCCAGACCTCGCGCCGTTTCGGCATCGAGATCCAGCCGCAACTGGTGCTGCTGCAAAAGACCCTGCTCAATATCGAGGGTCTGGGTCTGCAACTCGACCCCGAGCTCGACCTGTGGAAGACGGCCAAGCCCTGGCTGGAACGCTGGATGAGCGAACAAGTCGGCTGGCGTGGCTTCATCAAGGCGTTGCGTACCGAGATGCCGCGTTATGCGACCTTGCTGCCGCAATTGCCGCGTTTGTTGCACCAGCGCCTGAGCGTTGATGTTGCTGCCCAAGTCTCACCGGTGTTGCGCGAATTGCTGGTGCAACAAAAAAAACGCAATGCCTGGTTGTCGGCCATTGCGCTTTTGTTGGGAACAGCGCTGCTGTTCGCCGTCTATACCTACTTCGCCTAGACGAACCCGCTTTCCATCAGCTCCATCGTCAGCAACTTGTAATCTGCAGCACCGGGACTTTGCGGGGCGAATGCGAACACATCCAGTCCATGCATCGGACTGGTCGCCAAGGCGACTGTCTCGCCGATGCGTGTCTTGCACACCAGATCACCATATCGTTGTTTGAGTTTGTCGTAGATATCGTAAGAAAGCTTGCGGCGCGAATCGAAGCGTGTGACCACAATGCGGCGCTCGAATTTGCGCTGCAATTTTCTTTCCAGCACGTTGAGCGCGGAATCCAGCCGATTTACGCCGTGCTGCGACAGGAAATCCGCCGACACGGGAATCAGTACCCTGTCACAGGCCAGCAAAGCATTCAAGGTGAGCACACCCAGCATCGGGCAGCAATCGATGATGATGGGAGCTCCCGTGAGCGCCAGCTCTTCTGCCAGGCCTTGTTTCAGCATCTTGGCGGCTTGCGGATCGCTGCCATACAGTGCGTCGATCTTGGATAGTTCCAGCGTGGCAGGGATGATCTGCCAACCTGCGGGAGTGTCATGGAGCAATTGGGCGAGCGGAACTTTGTCCTTGAAAAAGGCCGCCATGCTTTTGGATTGCACTGTGCCGTTCTTCAGTCCGGAAGCGAGGCTCAGGTGACCCTGCGGATCCATGTCCAGAGCGATGGGGTGCCTTTGCGCGATCGATAGCGCGGCGACAAGGTTCAAGCAGGTGGTGGTTTTACCCACTCCGCCCTTTTGATTGAACACGGCGATGACCGCCATTTTCTCTCCTAGATGGTGGGATAGATGTTTTGCTCGCCTTTAACTTTCGGGGCTTGTGGCTCCGGCTGTCTTTTCGGGACTTGAACCTGCAGAGCAAGCTCGCCCTCCCGGTACAAGAGCCTTTACCGCAAGCCGCGCGGGAATCCGTCACTCAACCGTGACGGATTTGGCAAGATTGCGTGGCTTATCTACATCCGTTCCCTTTTGCAATGCTACGTAATATGCCAACAGTTGCAGCGGGATGGTATGCAGAATAGGGCTTAGAAACCCTGCGTGTTCGGGCATTTGCAGGATGTGGACGCCATCGGCTTCCTTGATATGGGTGTTTGCGTCGGCAAAAACGTACAGTTCGCCGCCGCGCGCACGGACTTCCTGCAGATTCGATTTCAATTTTTCCAGCAATGCATCGTTCGGCGCAACCGAGACCACCGGCATATCCTTGTCCACCAATGCCAGCGGTCCATGTTTCAACTCACCTGCGGGATAAGCTTCGGCATGGATATAGGATATTTCCTTGAGCTTGAGGGCACCCTCCAGTGCGATGGGGTAATGCAGTCCGCGCCCGAGAAACAGCGCGTTGTGCTTGTCGGCGAAGTGTCTGGACAGTTCCGCGATCTGCGGCTCCAGTGTCAGCACTTTTTGCACGGCGCTGGGCAAATGGCGCAGTTCATGCAGGAATTGTTGCTCGCGTTCAGCAGCCAGCCTTCCGCGCAATTTGGCCAGCACCAGGGTCAGCAGGAACAAGGCGGCGAGTTGCGTGGTGAATGCCTTGGTCGAGGCGACGCCGATCTCGGGACCGGCACGGGTCATCATGCGCAATTTGGATTGGCGCACGATCGCGCTTTCCGGCACGTTGCAGATAGCCAGCGTGAACATGTGACCGGTCACTTTGGCATGGTTCAGCGCAGCGAGCGTGTCTGCCGTTTCCCCCGATTGCGATATGGTGACGATCAGGGTCTTGGGATTGGCGACACTGGTACGGTAGCGGTATTCGCTGGCCACTTCGACGCTACAGGGAATGCCCGCGATCTCTTCCAGCCAGTAACGTGCCACCTGTCCCGCATGGTTGCTGGTGCCGCAGGCGAGGATGAGGATGTTTTCCACTTGCGGGAAGATGGCGTTCGCTTCCGCACCGAAGATCCCCGGAATCAACGATTGGCTGTTGCATACTGATTCGAGTGTATCTGCCAGGGCTTGCGGCTGTTCGTGGATCTCTTTTTGCATGTAGTGCTGGTATTCACCCAGCTCCACGCTATCGTTGTTGAGTTCGCTGACATGCACCTGGCGCTGCACTGCTGTTCCTTGTGCATCGAAGATGCGGTAGTTGGCAAGATCGACTTCGACTACATCGCCCTCTTCCAGGTACACCACATTCCTGGTGACTTGCAGCAACGCTGACATGTCGGAGGCAACGTAATGTTCGCCGTCCCCCACACCCAGCAGCAACGGACTGCCTTTGCGAGCCGCGATGAACTGGTGCGGATTGTCTGCCGCCACGACAGCGATGGCGTAAGCCCCGATCAATTGGGCCAGCGCCATTTGCGTGGCGACCAGCAGGCTGCCTTGCGCATAATGGCTGTGGATCAGGTGCGCGATGACTTCGGTGTCGGTGTCCGAAGTGAATTCGTAGCCATGCGCTGTCAGATCGGCACGCAGTTCTTCGTAGTTCTCGATGATGCCGTTGTGTACTACCGATATGAGATTGCGGCTGATATGCGGATGGGCGTTGCGTTCGCTCGGCACGCCGTGCGTGGCCCAGCGCGTATGTGCGATGCCAAGCTCCCCTGTCGTTTCTGCACTCTTTACTGCCAACTCCGCCACACGCCCGGTACTGCGCACGCGATCGAGCTTTCCATTCCGTACCACCACCAGGCCGGCGGAGTCATAGCCGCGATATTCCAACCGCGACAAGCCGTTCAGCAGGATCGGCACTACATTGCGCCTGGCGACTGCACCAACGATTCCACACATGTTATTTTTTTCCTTTTTGCGGCCGTTTCCAGCCTGCGATGGTCATCTGTTTGCTGCGCGAAAGAGTCAGCTCTCCTGCTGGCGCATCTCTGGTTATGGTCGAGCCCGCGCCGATGGTCGCACCTTTGCCCACCTTTACCGGGGCGACAAGTTGCGTGTCCGAGCCGATGAACGCGTCGTCTTCGATGACGGTGCGAAACTTGTTGGCACCGTCATAGTTGCAGGTGATGGTGCCTGCGCCGATATTGACGCGGCTGCCCACTGTGCTGTCGCCGATGTAGCTCAGATGATTGGCCTTGCTGCCCTGGCCGATCTCGCTGTTCTTGATCTCGACGAAATTTCCCACGTGGGCATCGTCATGCAATTTTGTACCGGGACGCAGGCGGGCATAGGGGCCGATGCGGCAATTGGCGCCAATTTCACTGTCATCGATATGGCTGTGTGGAGCGATATGTGTATCCCGGGCAACCATTGCATTACGGATGATGCTGTATGCACCTACGCGCACGCGATCGCCCAGCTTCACCTCGCCCTCGAAGATGCACCCCACGTCGATCTCCACGTCACGGCCGCAGACCAGAGTGCCGCGAACGTCTATGCGTGCCGGATCGGCCAGCGTCACACCCTGTGTCATCAGCTTGCCTGCCAACGTCTGTTGCCAGATCCTCTCCAGCCCGGCGAGTTGCACCTTGTTGTTGATGCCCTCGACTTCCCAGTGATGCGCAGCTTGCACGGTATGCACCGCTATCCCTTGCTGCACAGCCATCGCGACGATATCGGTGAGGTAATACTCGCCTTGTGCATTGTTGTTGCCCAGGTTCGCCAGCCATGCACGCAATTTTTCAGTCGGTGCCAGCAGGATGCCGGTGTTCACTTCGCGTATCTCGCGCTGTTCTGTCGTCGCATCCTTTTCCTCGACGATACGCAACACATCGCCTTGCGCATCGCGCACGATGCGCCCATAACCAGTTGGATTGTCGAGGTTTACAGTGAGCAGCACCAGGCCTTCACCCGCTTGCTGCATCTGATGCAAAGTGTTGTGCTGGATCAACGGTACATCGCCATATAGCACCAGCGTACGACTGCTGTCATGCAGGTAGGGCATCGCTTGTTGTACCGCGTGTCCGGTTCCGAGTTGCGGTTCCTGGATCACGAACTTTGCCGAATACTGCTGCAACGCCTCCAGCACGGCTTCGCCGCCATGTCCGTACACCAGGCAGACCTGTTGCGGATTCAACGATGTCGCGCAATCCAGTACATGCTGCACCAGCGGTTTGCCTGCCAGTTGGTGCAGTACCTTGGGCTTGTCGGAATACATGCGCGTGCCTTTGCCGGCAGCGAGGATGACGATGTTCAAAAGGCTCATATTCAGGGCTTTTCAAAGATGGCGCAGTATATCGTTCGTGCAACAAAAAAGCAGCCGAAGCTGCTTTTTGTTTGATACCGAGCTTTATTTGCCTAGTGCGTGTGTTTGCGCAGTTGCTGGATCGCACGCAGTTGGGCGATCGCTTCTGCCAGTTCGGCCTGCGCTTGCGCGTAGTCGATATCGGAAGTGCGGTTCTTGATCGCCTCCTCCGCCGCCTGCTTGGCCTCCAGTGCACGAGCCTCGTCCAGATCGTGCCCGCGAATTGCTGTATCCGCCAGCACGGTCACGACGCTGGGCTGCACTTCCAGCATGCCGCCGGAAACGTAGATCAGTTCTTCCTGCTCCTGGTCCGGACGCTTGATGCGCACAGCACCAGGTTTGATGCGAGTCATCAGGGCGGTGTGACCCGGGTAGATACCCAGTTCACCCATTTCGCCCGGAACCACGACGACTTCAGCGACGCCGGAGAATATCTGCTCCTCGGCGCTCACCACGTCCACATGTACGGTCATTGCCATGGTTGTTCCTTTTGGTTATTGCAGCGTCTTGGCCTTTTCGACCGCTTCTTCGATGCCGCCCACCATGTAGAACGCTTGCTCCGGCAGGTGATCGTACTCGCCGTTGACGATACCTTTGAAGCCCTTGATGGTGTCCTTCAGGGTCACGTACTTGCCAGGGGCGCCGGTGAACACTTCGGCAACGTGGAATGGTTGCGACAGGAAGCGCTGGATCTTGCGAGCACGTGCCACGGCCAATTTGTCTTCCGGTGCCAGTTCGTCCATACCCAGAATCGCGATGATGTCGCGCAATTCCTTGTAGCGCTGCAGAGTCTGCTGCACGCTGCGGGCCACGCTGTAATGCTCTTCGCCCACGACCAGCGGGTCGAGCTGGCGGGAAGTGGAGTCCAGCGGATCAACGGCGGGGTAGATACCCAGCGAAGCAATGTCACGGCTCAACACAACAGTGGAGTCCAGGTGCAAGAAGGTGGTCGCGGGAGACGGGTCGGTCAAGTCATCCGCAGGAACGTAAACGGCCTGGATGGAAGTGATGGAACCCACCTTGGTGGAGGTAATACGCTCTTGCAGACGGCCCATTTCTTCAGCCAGTGTCGGTTGGTAACCCACGGCGGATGGCATACGACCCAGCAGCGCAGACACTTCGGTACCGGCCAGCGTATAGCGGTAGATGTTGTCCACGAAGAACAGGATGTCGCGGCCTTCGTCGCGGAATTTTTCCGCCATGGTCAGACCGGAAAGCGCTACGCGCAGACGGTTGCCGGGCGGCTCGTTCATCTGGCCGAACACCATCGCAACTTTGGACTTGGTGAAGTCTTCCTTGTCGATAACGCCTGCGTCAGACATTTCGTGGTAGAAGTCGTTACCTTCGCGGGTACGCTCACCCACGCCGGCGAACACGGACAGACCGGAGTGCTGCTTGGCGATGTTGTTGATCAGTTCCAGCATGTTCACGGTCTTGCCCACACCGGCGCCACCGAACAGACCGACTTTACCGCCCTTGGCGAACGGACAAACCAAGTCGATCACCTTGATGCCGGTTTCGAGCAGGTCAACGGAGGGAGACAGTTCGTCGAACTTCGGCGCAGCCTGGTGAATCGAGCGCTTCTCGTCGCTCTTGATCGGGCCCACTTCGTCGATCGGGCGACCCAGCACGTCCATGATGCGGCCCAGTGTGCCTGTACCAACTGGCACCTGGATCGGATTTCCGGTGGCATTGACTGCCATGCCGCGACGCAGGCCGTCGGACGAACCCATCGCAATGGTACGCACAACGCCGTCGCCCAGTTGCTGCTCGACCTCGAAGGTCAAACCTGCTTCAGCTGTGGAGTTGCCCGCATCGGCCAATGTCAAGGCTTCATACACCTTGGGCATTTTGTCGCGCGGAAATTCGATGTCGACCACGGCACCGATACACTGAACAATCTTTCCTTGACTCATTTTAAGATTCCCCGTCTAAATTAATTCTGAATTCTTTGCCGCAGATCGTTAGCCGATTGCCGCCGCACCTTGAAGATTTGGTCTCGTCATAACGTTCGCTACGCTCACATTAGCCTCGCCCGATCTTCAAACTGCGCTAACCAATTGCTGCTGCACCGCCCACGATCTCGGAAATTTCCTTGGTGATCGCTGCCTGACGCGCCTTGTTGTAAACCAGTTTAAGCTCGCCGATGACGCTCTTCGCGTTGTCGGAAGCGGCTTTCATCGCCACCATGCGCGAGCTTTGCTCGGATGCCATGTTTTCGACCACGGCCTGATACACCAGGGATTCGATGTAGCGCAGCAGCAATTCATCGATGACTTTCTTCGCGTCAGGCTCGTAGATGTAATCCCAGTTGCCTTCCGCTGTACCCATCTGTTCGCCACTCAGCGGCAGCAATTGCTCCATGCGCGGTTCCTGCTTCATCGTGTTGACGAAGTGGTTGTAGCTCAGGTAGATCGCATCGATCTCGCCGGCAACATAGGCATCCAGCATGGCTTTGACTGCGCCGATCAATTTCTCGATATGCGGTGTGTCGCCCAGGCCAGTCAGGTGCGACTTGATCTTGGCGCCGATGCGATTCATGAAGCCGAAGCCCTTGTTGCCGATCGGGCAAACCACAAGGCCTTTGCCCTGGCTTTCCCAGGTTTTCATTTCCTGTATCGCCAGGCGCAACACGTTGGTGTTCAACCCTCCGCACAAGCCTTTGTCCGAAGTGACGACGATCAATCCTACGTTCTTGACGCTGTCTCGCTTGGCCAGAAATGCATGCCTGTATTCCGGATTGGCGCGCGACAAGTGTGCGGCAACATTGCGGATTTTTTCGGCGTAGGGGCGAGCGGCACGCATGCGATCCTGCGCTTTGCGCATTTTCGCTGCCGCCACCATTTCCATCGCACGCGTGATCTTGCGCGTATTTTCTACGCTCTTGATCTTGGTGCGGATCTCTTTACTGCCCGCCATAACTCACCTCGACTTAGTAGACTGCAGTTGCCTTGAAGGCTTCGATCGCAGCTGCCAGCAATTTTTCGTTGTCTGCGGACAGGTCTTTGCTCGACTCGATCGTGTCCATCAGCTCCTTGTTCTTGGAGCCCAGATGCGCATGCATGCCGGATTCGAAAGCCAGCGCCTTTGCAACTGGAACGTCGTCGAAGTAGCCTTTGTTCACGGCAAACAGTGTGGAAGCCATCTTGGAAACGGACAGAGGCGAATACTGCAATTGCTTCATCAGTTCAGTCACCAGACGGCCGCGCTCCAGTTGCTTGCGGGTCGATTCATCGAGATCGGAAGCAAACTGCGCGAAAGCTGCCAGTTCGCGGTACTGGGCCAGTGCCAGACGCACACCGCCACCGAGCTTCTTGATGACTTTGGTCTGTGCTGCACCACCCACGCGGGACACCGATACACCGGCGTTGATCGCGGGACGGATACCGGCGTTGAACAGGTCGGCTTCCAGGAATATCTGACCGTCGGTAATGGAGATCACGTTGGTCGGCACGAATGCGGACACGTCACCAGCCTGTGTTTCGATGATCGGCAATGCGGTCAGCGAACCGGTCTTGCCTTTGACGGCACCTTTGGTGAAGGCTTCGACGTACTCGGCGTTCACGCGAGCTGCACGTTCCAGCAGACGAGAGTGCAGGTAGAACACGTCGCCAGGGTAAGCTTCACGGCCCGGTGGACGGCGCAGCAGCAGGGATATCTGACGATACGCCCAAGCCTGTTTGGTCAGGTCGTCGTAAACGATCAGTGCATCTTCGCCGCGATCGCGGAAGTATTCGCCCATGGTGCAGCCGGCGTATGGTGCCAGGAATTGCATAGCGGCGGAATCGGAAGCGGTCGCTGCAACGACGATGGTGTATTCCAGCGCGCCGTGCTCTTCCAGTTTGCGCACCACGTTGGCAACGGTCGAAGCCTTTTGGCCGACAGCAACGTAGATACAGGTCATGTTCTGACCCTTCTGGTTGATGATGGCGTCAACGGCAACGGCAGTCTTGCCGGTCTGGCGGTCGCCGATGATCAGTTCGCGTTGGCCGCGACCGACCGGAACCATGGAGTCGATGGACTTCAAGCCGGTTTGCACGGGTTGGTCAACAGACTTACGTGCAATAACGCCTGGAGCGACTTTCTCGATCTTGTCGGTCATCTTGGCATTGACCGGACCCTTGCCGTCGATGGGTTGTCCCAAAGCGTTGACTACTCGACCGCGCAGTTCTGGGCCGACCGGCACTTCGAGAATGCGACCTGTACATTTGACGGTGTCGCCCTCGGTGATGTGTTCATATTCACCCAGAATCACGGCGCCTACGGAATCACGCTCCAGGTTGAGCGCCAAACCAAAGGTGTTGCGCGGGAATTCCAACATTTCGCCTTGCATCACGTCGGACAGACCGTGAATTCGGACGATACCGTCGGTTACGCTGACCACCGTACCTTCAGTGCGCGCTTGGGTCAGTGCTTCGAAATTCTCGATGCGACTGCGAATCAGATTGCTAATTTCGGAAGGGTTGAGCTTCATCTGGATTTCCTCATTCTTGATAATTCTTTATCAGGCCAGGGCGTTAGCCATTTCATTGAGCCGTGCGCGCGCGGAGCCGTCGATAACCTGGTCTCCGGCGCGAATCACGACGCCCCCCAGTAATTCCTTATTGACCTTGCAGGTCAACTTGATCTCGCGACCCATGCGTTTTTTCAGCGAACTGACGATCTTGTCTTGTTGTGCGCTGGACAATTCAAAAGCTGCATCAACAACCACATTGACGGTTTTTTCGGCTTCCGCTTTCAGCGCTTCAAACAGGGCTGCGATCTCGGTCAATTCCAGCAAACGCTGGTTGTCAGCCAGAATACGCACGAAGTTGCGCTGTTGCTGGCTGGCACCGCTGCCAATCAGCGCTTCCACCAGGCCCTCTATCTGCTTCTTGGCTACGCGGGGATTGGTGATGACAGCGTGGACTTCCGGATTTTCAACCGCTTCGGCCAGAGACAGCAGCATCTCCGACCACGACTTCAGAGCATTCAATTTTTGCGCTTCATCGAATGCCGCTTGGGCATAAGGACGTGCAGTGGTGATGGCTTCAGACATGGCGATCAGATTTCCGCAACGAGTTTATCGAGCAGATCGTTGTGTGCCTTGGCATCGATCTCGCGACCGAGTATCTTGCCAGCGCCAGCCAGTGCGATCGCAGATACCTGCGTACGCAATTGCTCTTTGGCGCGGAACACTTCCTGATCGATCTCGGCCTTGGCCCCCGCGATGATGCGGTCGCCTTCCAGCTTGGCCTGTCCTTTGGCTTCTTCAACGATCTCGCTTGCGCGTTTTTCGCCGTTAGCCACGATCTCGCCAGCTTTTTCCTTGGCTTCACGCAGGATCTCTGCGGAACGCTTGGAGGCCAATTCGAGATCCTGCTTTGCGCGTTCGGCATCGGCCAGACCATCGGCAATCTGCTTCTTGCGCGCATCGAGCGCGGCGACGATCGGTGTCCAGACGAACTTCATGCAGAACCACACGAACAGCACGAACATGATGGTCTGGGCGAGAAGAGTTGCATTGATATTCATGCAAGCTTCCTTTCTAAATTATGCGTTGTCGCTGATGGCGAATTAGTGTGCCACCGCAAACAGAACGTACATCGCGATACCGACAGCGATCATCGGAACGGCGTCGACCAGGCCCATCACCACGAAGAACTGGGTACGCAGCATCGGGATCAGCTCGGGTTGACGGGCTGCGCCTTCCAGGAAGCGGCCACCCAGGATACCGATACCAACCGCTGCGCCAAGTGCGCCCAGACCCATCATCAATGCGCCGGCGATGTACAGCAGTGCGTTTGCTAATTCCATTTGTATTTCTCCTATTTGATAAAAGTGAAGTTAATGAATGAAGCCGAAAATTTAGGTTTAGTGGTGTTCCTGATGCGCCATGTCCAGATAGACCACGGTCAGCGTCATGAAGATGAACGCCTGCAAGGTCACGATCAGGATGTGAAATATCGCCCAGCCCAGGGACAACAGCACTTGCGAACCGTAAAGCGTGGCGTGGCCGACCGAGAATCCAGCCCATGCACCGCCCATCAAGGCGATCAGGATGAAAATCATTTCGCCGGCATACATGTTGCCGAACAGACGCAGTGCGAGGGATATCGGCTTGGCAATGAGGTTAACGCCTTCAAGCAGCAGGTTGACCGGCAAACCCCACTTGCCGAATGGCTGCAGTGTCAGTTCGCCAAGGAAGCCGCCGATACCCTTCATCTTGATGCTGTAGTACAGCACCAGCAGAAACACGCCGATCGCCATGCCGAATGTTGCGTTGGGGTCGGTGGAGGGCACGACTTTGAAGAAAGGCACGCCTAGTGCGCCCATCAGGTGCGGCACATAGTCAACTGGGATCAGGTCCATCAGGTTCATGGAGAACACCCAGAAGAAGATGGTCAGTGCCAGCGGGGCAACCAGATTGTTCTTTGCGCTGAATGAACCGCGCACGCTTGTATCGACGAATTCAATGGCCCATTCGCAGAAATTCTGCAATCCGCTGGGCGCACCTGTAGCTATACTTTTTGCAGCCATGCGGAACATCAGCAGAAATGCCATGCCGAGCAGCAGCGACATGAAGAAAGTATCCAGGTTGAGCGCCCAGAATCCCATCGCCTTGGCTTCTTCCGACGTATGCGCCACACCCCATGAGCCGTCCGGCAAATGGCCATAGGTCAGGTTTTGCAGGTGGTGATGTATGTATTCCGCAGATGTTTGCACTTCGGTAGACATGATTTAATCGCTATCTTCAAACTTGATCTTCATTAACAACCGGGCTGCCAGCAGCACCGTTTGACCCAATACAAAGCCGCCCAATACCGCGAGTGGCGATAATTTCAGCACTACCAGGCATATTCCCAGCAATGCCACGACTGCCAAAAAACGCTCAGCAGCGTAAAAATACATAAGCCGTAATTGTTGATGTGCGTCATGGGCGGAATGCAGCGCTGCTCTGGACATCCTCCAAGCCAGCAATGCACCATTGAGAACAGATATTCCTCCACCACCTAAAGCCGCTATCGCATATTGCGGCGAACTTTTCCAGCAAACTGCTGTCAAGCCCGTAGCGACTAGTGTAGCCAAGGTTTGTAGAGCAATAACCTTGCGCGCAAACCGTTTTTCTTGGACTTCGGCTCTGAAAAGCGCGGCGATGATAGCGGCGTTTAACGGGGGTGTCAAACGTTGTTCAGCGTCTTTTTTCCCGCTGCCATGGTTTTTAACGGCCGCTCCTGAGTCCACCGAGAAGCTCTTCCAGATGATCATTGCTTGTGAACTCTATTACGAGCTTGCCGCCGCCCTTGCTGTTTGACTTTATTTCCACCCGGGTGCCCAAATGGGCACTGATATCTTCCTGTAGTTGTTGCGTATCACGATTTGTTTTTTTCGGTTTCTGGCTGTCAATCTTGGCTGGTGCCTGCTCTCCTTGCTGTTGCACCAGTTTTTCAGCCTCGCGTACCGAGAGCCCCTCCAGAATGATCTTGTTTGCCAACAGCACCTGCTGGGAGCCTTCCAATGACAGTAGTGCCCTGGCATGTCCCATGTCCAGTGAACCTTCCATCAACATGTCCTGCACCGGATGTGGCAACTTGAGCAAGCGTAACAGGTTGCTGGCCGCACTGCGCGACCGGCCTACCGCATCTGCAGCCGCCTGATGCGTCATCTGGAATTCGTCGATCAGACGCTGGATGCCGATGGCTTCTTCCAACGGATTCAGATCTTCGCGCTGGATGTTCTCGATCAGTGCCATCGCAAGCGCAGCATTGTCTGGCACCTTGCGCACTATGACCGGCACGATTTTCAAATCAGCCAGTTGGGCGGCGCGCCAACGACGCTCTCCGGCGATGATCTCATATCCACCCTCTACTAACTCGCGCGCAAGTATCGGCTGCATTACACCCTGTACTCTGATTGATGCCGCCAGTTCATTCAGCGATGCTTCGTCCATGCGGCTGCGCGGCTGGTATTTCCCCGGCTTCAGTTGCTCGACTTTCAGTTCGCGCAATACGTCGTTCTGCTTTGATGTGCTATTGCCGGAAAGCAGCGCGTCCAGACCGCGCCCCAATCCCTTGATCGGTTTTGCCATGATTTTCCCTTTGTTGAAGCTTGTTATGCCGCCACTTGTGCAGTTGCGTTGTTGAGCATCTCGCCGGCCAATGCCAGATAAGCCAGCGTCCCCTTGGATTGGCTGTCGTGATACAGGGCCGGAATACCAAAGCTGGGAGCTTCTGCCAAGCGCACGTTGCGCGGAATGACTGTGCGATAGACCTTGTCGCCGAAGTGTTGTTGCAATTGATCCGAGACTTGTTGCGCCAAGGCATTGCGCGGATCGAACATGGTGCGGAGCAAGCCTTCGATCTCCAGATCCGGATTCAGATTTTCTCGCACCTTGCGGATGGTGTTGACCAAGTCGCTCAGGCCCTCCAGTGCGTAATACTCGCACTGCATCGGAATCATCACCGATTTCGCCGCACACAATCCGTTCAGTGTAAGCAAGTTCAACGCGGGCGGACAATCAACCAGGATGTAATCGTATTCATGCAATACTGGCTGCAATTCCTCTTTCAGTCGCATCTCGCGGCCTTCCACATCGACCAGTTCAATTTCGGCACCCGCCAGTTCGCGGTTCGCAGGCAGTACATCGTATTTGCAGGAATCCGACTTGATACGAACTTCATCAACGGTTTTTTCACCTAGTAGCACATCGTAGATAGTCGATTGCAGGCTCGCCTTGTCTATTCCGCTCCCCATGGTGGCGTTGCCCTGCGGGTCAAGATCAATCAATAGAACCCGCTGTTTCGCAGCTCCCAGACTTGCGGCCAGATTGACACTGGTGGTGGTTTTACCCACACCCCCTTTTTGATTGGTAATTGCCAATATTTTGCTCATTTTTCTACCCCCAACACGACCAGACTGCGAGCCGCTTTTAATTTAGGAACTTGCAATGTAATTACTTTTTCGACTTTGATTCCATCGGGAAGCCTTGCCAATTCCTGTTCCGGCGCTCCCTTCATCGCCGCCCAACGACCATCATCTTTTAACAGATGACGGCTCAATCTGACAAAATCAGCCACTTCGGCAAAAGCACGGGAAATAATCCCATCAAACTTTTGTTGTACTTGCCACTGCTCTACCCGCTCACAACGGACTTCCACGTTCTGCAGATCCAGCTCTATCGCCGCCTGTTGTATAAAGCCGATTTTTTTGCTGTTGCTATCCAGCAACGTAAACGACCATTCCGGTCGCATCACTGCCAGTACGATTCCTGGCAAGCCGCCGCCGCACCCTACATCCAGCCAACGTCGTGGCCACAAGTATGGCAGCACAGCAAGACTGTCGAGCAAGTGATTGCTTACCATTTGCTCAGGCTGGCGGATCGCAGTAAGGTTGTAGACTCCATTCCATTTCTGCAATAGTGCCAGATAATCAAGCAGTTTCACTTGTTGCTCCGGCGTAACCTCCAAACCCATCTGCGCAATGCCTGCTGCTAATTCTTTCTCCAGACTCATGCTGCTTTTTCTTGTTTGAAGCCCCGCTTCAAATGCACCAGCAACAATGAGATTGCCGCTGGAGTCACTCCGGAAATGCGCGCAGCTTGACCAAGTGTCTGCGGTTTGTGCTGATTCAATTTTTGCCGGACTTCAATCGACAGACCGCGCACTGTCGAATAATCCATGTCGAGCGGCAGCTGTGTTGTTTCGTATCCCTCTTGGCGCGCTATCTCGTCATGCTGACGTTCAATATATCCATGATATTTGGCCAGTATTTCAACCTGCTCAGAAATGCCGGAAGCCTCAGGGTTATGCATTCCAGGCAAAGTCATCAGCGATTGGTAACTTACTTCGGGACGGCGCAACAGATCGTATAGCGAATATTCGCGCTCGATCTCTTTGCCAAGCACGCGTTCGGCGTCGATTTTGTCCAGCATGCGGGGATTTACCCAAGTCGATTTCAAGCGCTCCAATTCTCGCGCGATTTTTTCGCGCTTCCCCTCGAAGGCCTGCCAGCGTGCATCTTCTACCAGGCCCAGCTTGCGTCCGGTCTCGGTCAGGCGCATGTCGGCGTTGTCTTCGCGCAGTTGCAGGCGATACTCTGCGCGGCTGGTGAACATGCGATACGGTTCGGAAACTCCGCGCGTGATCAGGTCGTCCACCAATACTCCCAGATAAGCTTCGTCGCGGCGCGGACACCAGGTTTCCAGTTCCTTGGCTTGCAATGCTGCGTTTACTCCGGCCAGCAATCCCTGTGCTGCAGCCTCTTCGTAACCGGTAGTGCCATTGATCTGTCCAGCCAGGAACAAACCTGAAATAGTCTTGCTTTCCAGTGAAGTTTTCAGTCCGCGCGGATCGAAATAGTCGTATTCGATTGCATAACCAGGCCGTGTAATATGCGCGTTCTCCAACCCCTTGATTGAGCGCACAAGTTCCAGCTGTGTATCGTAAGAAAGACTTGTAGAGATCCCGTTCGGATAGATCTCGTGGGTACTCAGCCCTTCGGGCTCGAGGAATATCTGGTGCGAGGTTTTCCCAGCAAAGCGGGTGATCTTATCTTCGATGGATGGACAATAGCGAGGACCCACTCCCTCAATAACGCCTGTGAACAAAGGTGATTCTCCCAAGCCGTTGCGGATGATCTCGTGCGTTTGCTCGTTGGTCTGGGTGATCCAGCAAGGCAGTTGGCGCGGATGCTGTTCCGCACGTCCCATGAATGAGAACACAGGAACCGGGATATCTCCGTGTTGTTCCTGCATTGCGGAATAATCAATGCTGCGTCCGTCAATGCGCGGTGGCGTTCCCGTTTTCAAACGTCCGGTCGGCATGCCCAATTCGCGCAAGTTGTGCGCCAAGCCGATAGAGGGTGGATCGCCTGCACGTCCTGCTGGATAGTTAGTTAGTCCAACATGGACTAGGCCTGATAAAAACGTTCCCGTCGTCAACACCACAGTCTTGGCACGGTAGCTCAAACCAAGCTGGGTCTGTACGCCAACCACATGTCCTTGTTCCAGAATAAGTTTTTCTGCTGGCTGCTGAAATATCCAGAGATTGGGCTGGTTCTCGAGGCGCTTGCGGATTGCTTGTTTGTAAAGCGCTCGATCAGCCTGGGCGCGTGTAGCACGAACCGCAGGACCTTTTGATGCGTTCAGGATGCGGAACTGGATGCCCCCTTCGTCCGTTGCGGCGGCCATTGCACCACCGAGTGCGTCCACTTCTTTAACCAAGTGCCCTTTTCCGATACCCCCGATTGATGGATTGCAGGACATTACACCGAGTGTTTCAATATTGTGGGTCAGCAGTAATGTGGTACAACCCGCACGTGCGCTGGCCAATGCGGCTTCTGTTCCAGCATGGCCACCACCAATCACGATGACATCGAATTTTTTTTGGTCGCGCATTCGTCACTCACCAAAACGAGGACGCGCATCATACCCCAAAAGATTATCGCAGCAAAAAAATTGCTGCCGATTATTGTTTCACGTGAAACACTTTTTGGCTATTTCCCAATACAAAAGCGGCTGAAAATTTCTCCCAGCAGATCGTCTGCCGAAAATTCACCCGTAATACTGCTTAATGCCTCCTGTGCATGGCGCAATTCTTCGGCAAAAATCTCTGGTCGATCAATTTGTTGGCGGGCTCCTTCTAGGTGCAGTCCAGCGGTGGCAAGCGCTTCCAAATGACGTGTACGCGCCATGAAGACACCAGTTTCCTGATGCCAGCCGATGCTTTCCAGCAATTTTTCTTCCAACACCTCCATGCCGGCTCCCGTCTTGGCTGAAAGATAGATGTGTATCTTGTCAGCATCTATCTCCACACCTGGCATATGCCCGCTCAGATCGACCTTGTTATGCAGATAGAGACATGGCGTTTTGGCTGGCAATTGTGCAAGTACTGCAAAGTCTTCTGGCTCCGTGCGTCGCCTGGATTCATCGAGCAGTACCAACACCACGTCGGCACGAGTCAGCGCCAGTTTGGTGCGAGCAATACCCATTTGCTCGACTGCGTCGTTAGTTTCGCGCAGTCCTGCAGTATCGATCAGGTGCAGTGGCACGCCGCGTACTTGCAGTGCCTGACGTATCGAGTCCCGGGTCGTGCCCGGAATTTCACTTACTAACGCAATTTCTTCGCCCGCAAACCGATTGAGCAGACTGGATTTCCCGGCATTAGGCGCACCAACCAGAACGACCTGTGCACCTTCACGTAGGATGCTACCCTGCTTGGCCAAACCTGCGATTCGCGCCAGTCCATCCATTAATATGTTTAATTTACTGGCACACAACAGGCGGTCGGCCGTTTCGATCTCTTCCTCAGGAAAATCCAGCGTTGCCTCAACCAACATGCGCAAATCAATGAGCTGTGACACCGCATGGTGAATCGCAGCCGAGAACTCCCCCTGCAAGGAACGCATAGCACTGCGTGCGGCCTGTTCAGTGGTTGCGTCAATAAGATCGGCCACGCTTTCCGCCTGAGCCAAGTCCATCTTGTCATTAAGAAAGGCGCGCTGAGTGAATTCGCCGGGCTGAGCCAAACGCGCGCCCAACTCCAAGCAGCGATGAAGCAGGGATTGGAGCACGGCCGGACCGCCATGGCCCTGAAGCTCCAGCACCTCTTCTCCTGTATACGAATGGGGTGCAGGGAAGAACAAGCAGATACCTTGATCGAGCGTGCTACCGTCGGCAGCCAGGAATGAGGTGTATGTTGCCAGTCTGGGGGTAAGGCGATTTCCGGTCAGTATGATAGCCATTGCGGCCAACCCACTCCCTGAAACCCGCACCACGCCAATGCCACCGCGTCCTGGGGCGGTGGCGATCGCTGCGATGTTATCAGGCTTTAGAGACACCTTTGGTTGCGGCCTTTGTTCCGCGCGTGATGTACCACTGCTGTGCGATTGAAAGAATATTATTTACGACAGAGTACAACACCAGACCAGCCGGGAAGAAAAAGAACACTACGCTGAACACGATTGGCATGATTTGCATGAGTTTGGCCTGCATTGGATCCGGAGGTACCGGATTCAGCTTGCTTTGGACCAACATGCTGAGCCCCATGATCAGCGGCAATACATAGTAAGGATCAGCTGCCGACAAGTCGGTGATCCATCCAAAAAATGGGGCATGGCGCAATTCAACGCTGGACAAAATTGCCCAATAAAGCGCGATGAATACCGGTATCTGGATTATCATGGGCAGGCAGCCACCCAAAGGATTGATCTTTTCTGTCTTGTACAGATCCATCATGGCGTGATTCAGCTTCTCGCGATCATCACTATATTGCTGTTTGATTTTCTCCAGCTTGGGTGCGACCAGACGCATTTTAGCCATGGATCGATAGCTTGCTGCCGAAAGCGGGAAAAATGCTAATTTAATCAGCACTGTCAGAAGGATAATTGATACTCCCCAGTTGTGTATCCATTCATCGATATGAGATAGCAGCCAAAATAGTGGTGTAGCAATGATTGTCAGCCAACCATAATCCACCGTTAAACCCAGGCCAGGCGCAATTTTATCCAGTTTGGATTGTGCGGGTCCGGCATAAAGCTCGGCTGAGATTTTTCCCGTCTGTCCCGGTTCTATCTTGGCAACAGGCAATATTACACCTGCAGAAAATTCGTTCCCGTCCAGTTTTTTGGCATAAAACTCACGCTTCCCTTTGGCTTCCGGCAACCAGGCCGAGACAAAATAATGCTGAAGCATCCCGATCCAGCCATTGTCGGGATTGAGCGGCAACTTGGCTTTATTTTTTTCGATATCGGAAAACTGGATCTTTCTAAATTTTTCCTGTTCCGTATAAATAGCTGGCCCCGTAAAAGTTGGGACGAATCTGGACGCTCCGGCAACAGGGGTTGAATCGCGTACCAGCTGGAAATAAGCAGAAGGCAGCAATGCCGATTGGCTCTTATTTTCTATTTCATACGTAACGTCAATTAAATAACTTCCTCGGTGGAAGGTATATACCTTCGTAACACGAGCTTCGTCGCTATCCAGGGCGGTTAGCCTTACCTCAAGGTCATCTTTGCCTTCTGAGAGATGAAACTGATCTCCAGTTACCGAAAATTCAGCATTATGAGTTGGCAATCCTTTTCCCAGCAATCCTGACTGGGCAATGTAAATACGGTCGCCCTGTTGTTGCATCAATGTCAGCGGTTTGCTTTTATCGATTGCATCTTTGTGTTTCAACAAGTCCAGATGTTGGATATTCCCGCCGGTCGTATTGATTACAACCTTGAATATGTCTGTTGTTACATCAATTTTTTTCCCGGCTGAAGTTTTTTGCGCTTCGAGAGATGAAGACATTACCTGCTGTTCAGAGACTCTTGCTGGCTCCAAAGGCACGGAAGGATCTTTTTGTATTACCGCACTTTCTGCTTGCGCACTTGGCTCGTTTTGACGCGTCCATGCGCTCCATAGCAGGACCAGGGAAAAAGAAAAAGTCAGAAATAAGAATAATCGCCGCAAGTCCATCAATGTTTCACCTGTATTCTAGATTTATGGGACAGGATCATATCCGCCCGGATTCCAAGGATTACAACGAACTACGCGCCTTATTGTCAGCCAAAATCCTTTGAGAGCACCATATTTAGTGATTGCTTCCAGAGAATACTGTGAACAAGAGGGGCAGAATCGGCACGACTGAGGAAGCACAGGACTTATCAATAGCTGGTAGGCTCGAACCAGGAGCAAAAGTACTGATTTCATTTCGTCGCCAATACGCTTATCAATGACTCATTTAATGCAACTCTGGCTATCGCGATATCTTTTTTGTCTACTAGCGGCTTGCGTAGACGAATAACTACATCATTTGTTAAGCCACATCTTGCATTTCTACGAAAGCATTCTCGTATCAAGCGCTTAACTTTATTTCGCTGTGTAGCAGCAGGTAGTACTCGCTTACTTACAGATATGCCGAGACGTGCATGACCAGAAACATTTGCTTTGGTATGAACTGCAAACCAGGAATTGGTTCTGGCCTTAACCTGTAATATTCGGGTAAATCCCTGCTGGCGCGATAAGCGAAAGGACCGAGGAAGTGTAGCAACCTTGTTTGGTTCAGACCCCAAGTCGCACACGACCGCGCGCGCGACGTGCAGCAATAACAGCTCGTCCGCCTTTTGTCTTCATTCTGACCAAGAAGCCGTGAGTACGCTTTCTTTTGGTAACTGACGGTTGGTATGTACGTTTCATGCATAACTCCTGATTAAATTACTGTTGAAAAGCGCGCGATTACAATCGTTAGCGAGATTCCTGTCAAGTCTT